>CAZUAW010000128.1:0-6526 GCA_964618535.1 uncultured Thiotrichales bacterium | reverse complement strand
TATATCAATGGGTTAAACGGGGTTCGCCTTTTTTTATGAATTATTCGGGCTAGCTCAGCACATCCTACGGTTATTTGTTTTTCAGCGTGGTAACTCCGAAGAGCCCATTAGGAATTCGTCCACTGAGCGTGCCGCCTGCCTGCCTTCTCGAATTGCCCAGACAACCAACGATTGTCCGCGCCGCATATCGCCAGCAGCAAAGACTTTGTTAAGGGAAGTTTTGTAGGCGTTGTCCCCTTCGGTTGATCCAAGCACGTTGCCGCGTGGATCAAGTTCAACGCCTAGCGCTTCAAGCATGCCTGCGTGTACCGGATGGACAAAACCCATCGCCAATGTCGCGAGTTCTGCTTTGAGTTCAAATTCTGAGCCAGCAACTTCAGACATTTGCCATTGGCCGTTGTCATCTTTTTTCCACTCAACTTTGATGCATTTAATGGACTTTAGCTTACCGTTTTCGCCGACAAACTCTTTGGTCGCAACAGAGAACATACGTTCGCAGCCTTCTTCCTGAGAAGAGGATGTACGCATTTTGTTGGGCCAGTCAGGCCAGGTGAGTAGCTTGTCTTCATGCTCAGGGGGCTGCGGCATAATCTCAATTTGTGTGACGGATTCCGCGCCGTGACGGGTTGATGTGCCGATGCAATCGGAGCCGGTATCGCCGCCACCGATCACAACCACATTTTTGCCTTCTGAAGAAATGAACTGGTCATCAGCGATTTCTAGTCCCTGAACCCGTTTGCTGTTGCTGCGCAGATAGTCCATTGCAAAATGGACGCCATCCAGATCACGACCAGGGATTGACAGATCACGAGGATCTTCAGCGCCGCCGGTGAGAATCACCGCATCAAAGTCTTTAACCAGATCAGCGGCCGGAATATCGACGCCGACCTCAGTATTGGTGCGAAACTTAACGCCTTCAGTCATCATTTGGCTGACGCGTCGATCAATAATCGTTTTATCCAGTTTGAAATCGGGAATACCGAAACGCATTAAGCCACCGATTCGTTCCTGGCGCTCAAATACGATGACATGGTGTCCAGCACGGGCGAGCTGTTGTGCTGCCGCCATGCCTGCAGGGCCAGAGCCGACAATCGCGACTTTCTTACCGGTGCGGTGGCGCGGTACTTGCGGCTTAATCCAGCCTTCGTCCCAGCCTTTATCGACAATCGCGCATTCGATGGTCTTGATGGATACCGGTGTATCTTCAAGATTCAGCGTGCAGGACTCCTGGCAGGGAGCAGGGCAGATGCGGCCGGTAAATTCGGGGAAGTTATTGGTGGAGTGCAGCGTTGACAATGCCGCTTCCCAGTTACCTTGATATACCAGATCATTCCATTCCGGAATAATGTTGTTAACCGGACAGCCCTCGTGGCAAAACGGGATGCCGCAATCCATACAACGCGCACCCTGATCGCGAACTTCATCATCAGCCAGCGCGATAATGAATTCTTTATAATGACCGGTGCGATCTTTAACAGGCGCATAGCCTCTATCTTGACGGTCGATCTCAAGAAATCCTGTGGGTTTTCCCATCTTATTGGCTCCTCTGTGTGGTGGCGGATTGTTGTTGCTGCATTTCCAGCAAAGCGCGGCGGTATTCTACCGGCATCACCTTTTGGAATTTGGGCAGGTAGTCACTCCAGTTGTCGAGAACCTTTCGAGCGACTGCGCTGTTGGTGTAATGCTTGTGTTGGGTGATGAGCTGTTTTAAGCGAGTAGCGTCGTAGCGAGTCATATCATGGCTGACGTCTTCGGGCGCATCAGTGTCTTCGTGGATGGATTCCAGCTCCACCTGAGCCATGTTGCAGTGACTTTCGAGGTCGTGATCGTCACAGAGTACGTAGGCGATACCGCCCGACATGCCGGCTGCAAAGTTTCGACCGGTTGAGCCGAGTATGACGACGACACCGCCAGTCATGTATTCACAACCATGATCGCCAACGCCTTCAACAACCGTTGAGGCGCCAGAGTTACGTACGGCAAATCGCTCACCAGCGACACCTCGGAAGAAGCATTCACCGCTGATCGCGCCATACATCACTGTATTACCGACGATAATATTGTCTTCGGCATTGCCGATGCTACTGTTAGCGGGCGGGTAGACGATAATGCGTCCGCCGGAAAGGCCTTTGCCGACGTAATCGTTGCCTTCGCCTTCCAGCTCGATGGTGACGCCTTTTGCCAGCCATGCACCGAGCGATTGCCCGACGGTGCCATTGGCTTTGATGTGAATGCAATCATCAGGCAGGCCATCAATGCCATGCCGCTTGGCAATTTCGCCAGAAAGCAGGGTGCCGAAGCTGCGGTTCACATTGCTCACACCGATATTAATCTTCACTGGTTTATGATCTTCCAATGCGGATTTAGCTTGTGCGATCAATTTATGATCGATAGATTTATCCAGCCCGTGATCCTGTTCTTCGCAGTGATACGTAGCGACAGAGTCATCGATATCTGGGCGGTAAAAGACGCTGCTAAAATCCAGACCCTGCGATTTCCAGTGGTCTATCGCGGTGCTTTTTTCCAGTAGATCAGAGCGACCAATCATCTCATTAAAATTACGAAAACCCAGCTCCGCCATTAACTCGCGAATCTCTTGTGCAACGAAGAAGAAGTAATTAACAACATGCTCAGGTTTACCGGTAAAGCGTTTGCGCAGCTCAGGGTTTTGCGTGGCGATGCCGACAGGGCAGGTGTTGAGATGGCATTTTCGCATCATCAAGCAACCTTCTACAATCAGCGGTGCAGTTGCAAAGCCGAATTCATCTGCACCGAGTAAGGCTCCAATGACGATATCCCGACCTGTGCGAAAGCCACCATCAACCTGTACGCACACACGACCGCGCAGATTATTCATCAGCAGGGTTTGATGCGTCTCTGCCAAGCCCAGCTCCCAACTTGATCCGGCGTGCTTAATTGAGGTTAGCGGTGAAGCGCCGGTGCCACCATCGTAACCAGCGATAGTAATGTGATCAGCATGCGCTTTGGTCACACCCGCTGCGACGGTGCCAACACCGACTTCTGACACCAGTTTCACTGAAATTCTGGCGCGTGGGTTGGTGTTTTTCAAGTCGTGGATCAGCTGAGCGAGATCTTCAATCGAATAAATATCATGATGCGGGGGAGGGGAGATTAAGCCAACACCCGGCGTAGAATTTCTCACCGATGCGATGGTTTGATCGACTTTGTGTCCGGGCAGCTGTCCACCTTCACCGGGCTTTGCGCCTTGTGCCATTTTAATCTGAATATCATCAGAATTAGCGAGATATTCCACGGTCACACCAAAGCGACCGGAAGCGACCTGTTTGATCGCAGAACGTAGCGGATTGCTGCTGCCATCTTCCAGTGGTAAATAGCGTTCGCGTAGCTCGCCGCCTTCACCCGTATTGGACTTGCCGCCAATCTCGTTCATGGCGATCGCTAACATTGTGTGAGCCTCATATGAGATCGAACCAAAAGACATGGCTCCCGTGGCGAAGCGTTTGACGATTTCGGCGGCGGATTCTACTTCATCCAGCGGTATGGCCGTTTGACCTTCTTTAAACGAAAACAGGCCTCGGAACGTAATCAGTTGCTCTGCTTGCTCGTTGATGACCTTGGAGAACTCGCGGAAAGTAGAAAAATCATTGCTCCGCGTCGCGTGTTGCAGCTTGGAAATGGTCTCAGGTGTCCAGCTATGACCTTCTCCACGCAGGCGGAAGGCGTAATCACCACCGACATCTAGCGCATCGGCATAAATAGGGTTGTCGCCGTAAGCATCCCGATGCCAGCGCACTGCTTCATCAGAGACTTCTTTAATACCGATACCTTCAATTAAGGTAGAAGTGCCATGAAAATAGGTATCAATAAATTCACTGCTCAGGCCGATAGCGTCAAATATCTGCGCGCCACAATAGGACTGATAGGTGGAGATGCCCATTTTCGACATGACTTTGTGCAGCCCCTTGCCAATGGCCTTAACGTAGCCAGCATGCAACGCTTCCTCGCTGGTCTCGAGTTTTGTAGCAGAGAGTGTTTCAAACGCAAGATACGGATTAATCGCTTCTGCGCCAAAACCTGCAAGGGTTGCGAAATGATGTACTTCTCGTGCTGATCCGGTTTCTACGACCAGGCCAGTTTCGGTACGCAGGCCTTCATCGGTGAGGTGATGATGCACAGCGGAGGTCGCCAGCAAGGCAGGAATCGGCACATGATCAGCATCCACACCGCGATCAGAAAGGATAATGATATTAAAACCATCTCTGACAGCTTGCTTGGCTGTTTCGCAGACAGCATCGAGTGCGGGTTTTAAGCCAGCCGCACCTTGTTCTGCGAGATACAGCAGCGATATGGTGCGAGTCTTAAATGCGCCATTGGTGTTGTATTCAATCGCTCGAACGCGCTCAAGGTCTTTATTGGTCAACACGGGCTGGGTGACTTCAAGACGCATACTGGCAGTGTCGCCAAGGCCGAGTAAATTGGGTCGCGGGCCGATCAATGAAACCAGCGACATCACCACTTCTTCGCGAATCGGATCAATCGGCGGATTAGTCACCTGGGCGAAATTTTGTTTGAAGTAGTTCGCCAGCGGCTTGGATTTTGAGGACAGCACCGCAGGTGGATTGTCCGCGCCCATCGAGCCGGTAGCCTCCATACCGTTCAGCGCCATAGGCATCATCAAAAATTTGATATCTTCCTGAGTGAAACCGAAGGCTTGCTGGCGATTCAGCAGAATATCTTCAGAGGCTGGCATGGGGCTAATGCCAGCGGGTAAATCTTTCAGTTTGATCTGTGTGCTATCGAGCCAATCCTGGTAAGGCTGGCTGGAAGAGAGTTCTTCTTTGAACTCAGTATCATCAATGATCCGGCCTTGCTCCAGATCAATAAGGAACATTTTGCCGGGCTGGAGCCGCCATTTTTTGACGATTTTTTCTTCGGGAATGGGCAGTACGCCCATTTCAGATGCCATCAGTACGCGATCATCGTTCGTGATCAAGTAGCGCGCAGGCCGCAAGCCATTTCTGTCGAGTGTCGCGCCAATCTGGCGACCGTCAGTAAATGCCATCGCAGCTGGGCCATCCCAAGGCTCCATCAAAGCAGCGTGGTATTCATAGAATGCACGGCGTTTATCATCCATCAATGGATTGTTCGACCAAGCCTCCGGGATCAGCATCATCATTGCATGACCGAGCGAATAGCCACCGAGCAGCAATAGCTCTAATGCGTTGTCAAAACTGGCTGAGTCTGATTGTTCCTCACGGATCATTGGCCAGAGGTTTTCTAGATCGTCACCGAATAATTCGGATTTCATCGAATGCCGGCGTGCTGCCATCCAGTTGATATTGCCACGCACGGTATTGATCTCACCGTTATGCGCGATCATCCGAAAGGGCTGTGCCAGATCCCAGGTGGGAAAGGTATTGGTTGCAAAGCGTTGATGCACCAGCGCCATCGAGGATTTCATGCGCTCATCAATAAGGTCTTTGTAATAGATGCTAACTTGATCGGAAAGCAGTAAGCCTTTGTAGGACAGTAGCCGCGATGACATGGAAGTGACATAAAAAGAAGCCGCTCCCTCGCGCCCGGATTGAGCAACCTCAGCTTCAATTTGCTTGCGGATGACAAACAGCTTGCGCTCGAAATCATCTTGTTCCTTGCAAGCATCGCTACGACCAATGAAGACCTGCTTCATGACAGGCTCGCTTGGGAGTACTGAATATCCCAGGCAGCTGTTATCAACCGGAACATCGCGCCAGCCGAGCAGTGTCTGGTTTTCTGACGCTACAAAGCGGGCAATCGTCTCTTCAATAAATTCGCGCAGCTCAGTATCTTGTGGCAGAAATAAAGATCCGACCGCGTAGTGCCCAGGTTCTGGAATATCAAATTCAGTCACTTCAACCAAAAACTCATGCGGCATCTGCAACAATATGCCTGCACCATCGCCGGCTTTTGGGTCGGCACCCACGGCACCACGGTGCGTCAGGTTGGTAAGAATTTCGAGTCCCTGGGAAACAATGTCGTGGGATTTTCTGTTTTTTATGTCACAAACGAAGCCGACACCACAGGCGTCATGTTCGTTACGAGGATCATATAAACCTTGTTTTTTTGGTAAGCCCATCTGGCTCATGCACTAACCTCATGCTGTTCAAAATGAGCGGTATTTCACCGCAAATAAAACCCGCGCACTAGGTTGTGACCTTGGGTTAGCTCAAAACGAGTAAGCCACCTAAAGCCCGACTTTAGTGAAGCGGGTGATTGAAGGGCGTCTCTAACAATTATTGTTAGAGACGCCCTTAAGAAACTTCTTGATCACATCGGTTGATGTACTAACGTGATCGACTGCCCAGAATAGCTGAGAATCGTCCCAAATTCCAGTATCCCCGCGAACCTAAGGTGGAATATTTAGGTCAATTTCATGGTGATAAGGAGTTTTTTCTGTTTCGCTAGGTGTGTCAATGGCTTGCGTGAACTTCTGTGATTCAACTGATTTTTCTAGGTTCAATGTGTCTGAACTTGCCGAGCAATGCTATGTCAATTTCGGTACTAG
>CAZUAW010000127.1:3018-6603 GCA_964618535.1 uncultured Thiotrichales bacterium | reverse complement strand
AATCCACAAAAATTAATTGTAAATACTGCGTTCATTTTTTTCGCCATAAGTTCGGTAGCCTCAAGTTTTGCTCAAACGCCGGCGAATTTTCCTCCAGTGCAGAATTCCCAAGCCGGTATAGCAGGGCCATTCTGGAACTCCCAGAGTATGCCGCCCCGACCAGTGCAGCAACAACGCCAATCAGCCCCGGTGCAAAATCAATCGGGAAATTTTAGCTTTCAACCACGTAATCGCGGTTATGGCAATCCAGGGTATTCGAATCAGCAGGCTTACGGCAATCGGGGCGGCTATCAGGGGCAAAGACCTCCTGCACCGCCTATGGTTGGCTATCGACCTTATCCACCGCCACCGCAGTATCGGGGTGGGCCTGGTTGGGGGAATGGGCAAAATAATTTTGGCCCGTTTGGTAATGGACCATTTTCCGGCATGCCTTTTGGTAACGGTAAAATGTGGAGTGGCGGCCCGTTTGGCTGGTTCGCTGAAGGGCCTAAAGAAGGAATGGCGAATGCCTGGGAAGAAATGCTCCACGCACCTAGTGATATGGGTGACATGCCCGGTGGATGGAGTTTTCCGGACATCAGTGTACCCAACCCAGTTGATGTAGGTGATCAGTTTGGTGAAGCGGGAGAAACGCTCGCTACAGAGCTGCCAGAGTTTGCTAGAGAAATTCCGGATATGTTTAATTTCCGCCCTGGAAATTAACCCGGACAATTCATGAATTTCATGCGCCTTCGCTAGTCTATTAATCCTACAGTGAATTTTTTCTGGAGTAACGCAAAGCTTTATTGCGCGAAATAATGTTCCAGAAATTCGCTGAAACTTTCAGAATCCGCTGCTTCAATTTTCGTCTGGTTTTCTTGGGACACAATGCTCTGCGTTTTAAACTTATTTTGCTGAGCCGTTTCTAGAGGACGTTGGCGAAAATACTCAGCTGTTTGTAGCGATTGTTGCTTGGCAAATTGAAAATAACTGATTTCTTGATCAGTTAGTTGCTGGATTATTTGTGTGGATGGAATGGTGTCAGGCTGGTTAATTTTCAGCATCTGATTTTCCACTGATTTCAAATAGGGTGAGCTGGGAATGTCCTGATCCAGCCATGCGCAAATAGGCTTTAACTCATCCATTATTTCAGCCGCCCAATCACAGAGTAACTGTTGCCCTTCGGGTTTATCCAGAGCACAGTCAGGATCACGTCCAGAATGTGCAGCCCTGTTCATATTGGTGTTAATCATTTGGCTTTCAGTGTCACTGATTGGTGCGCTGGGTTTAAGCAGCGAATAAATCATAAACACCTCAAGAAAATATAGCTGGGTTTCACTGACACCTAAAGGGTCAAACGCATTGACGTCGATAGATCTCAGTTCAACGTACTCAATACCCCTGTCTTCCAGTGCCCTGACCGGTTTTTCCATATCACGTAAAATAGTTTTAGGCCGTGCTGAGCTATAGTATTCATTTTCAATCTGTAGCTGATGATCATTCAGCTGGCGATAACCATCGTCTGTGTTGACACCAATAGGGCGATATTCAGGGCAGGGGGTTTCCGTTGCATTTTCGAGGCTGCCAGCATAAGGTTTTAACCCGTTATAGTTGATTTTTACGCCTGTTTGTCCTTCCTTTTTATTTTGATAGCCAATATCACCAAGTCGTAAAGAAGTTGCATACGGTTCGTAATAGGTATTTTTGGCCAGATAATTGAGACGTGTTGGCTGATTATTTAGAAAAGATTCACAGACTGCGGGTGAGGCGCCGAATAAATAAGGAATCAGCCAGCCGAAGCGTTGTAGGTTACGTAACATCTCCATGTAGTTTTCGGAGCGGAATACCACCGGATCAGTGCTGTCGCTGGTATGGTTTTGTAACGCTGCCCAAAATGACAGTGGCACTGAGTAATTAAAATGCACACCCGAAATCACTTGCATCATTTTTCCGTAGCGATGTCCCAGCCCTCGTCGGTAAACCGTTTTCATTGTGCCGATGTTACTGCTGCCGTAATCGGCTATGCGGATGCTATCTTCTCCATTGATAATACAGGGCATGCTGGTCGCCCAGAGAAATTCATCATCTAAATGAGCGTAAACCCAGCGATGCAAATCATCGAGCTGCTTGAGTACGTTTTTGATGGAGCGATGGGGGGCAGTGATTAACTCTAATAATGCTTCGGAATAGTCGGTAGTGATGGTTGGATGAGTGAGCGCTGAACCCAATGCAACTGGGTGAGGCGTCTGTGCAATCCGACCTTCCGAGTTGACTCGTAAGCTTTCTTTCTCGATCCCGATAAGACTGTCACTAATGATTTCGGCAGGATCGTGAGCCTGTAAAAATTGTAGTGCTTGCTTGAAATCTAAGTTATTAATCGAAGCGTACCTGAGTTATTTTAAGGAAAGCGCGGGACTATACCTGAAACGCTGTGAGTATCGTATCAGCAGATTGCTGTCATAGATACGCGAGTGAAGAGCCAAGCTAAGGAACGGAAAGTCATGTTATCGACTTTCCGTTCCTAAGATGCATTGAATCTATTAACTGGGTTAAGCTTATCGATTCAATTGAACCTCTTAAGTTTCTATCATGCCGAATCAAAAACGCAAGGCTCCTGATATTTCCAGTGTGAAAAAGCCTCGAAGAAGATCGGGAATTAGCAAAATTATCCCATTATTACTGTTTGGGCTATTTGCGCTGTTTATTCTTAAAGAGCAGGTTCCCGCCGTCAACGACAAGTATCTATCTTTAGTGAAACCCAATGAGTTTCAAGCTATTCAAGCCTGCCGTAAAGCAGCATTGGCTAAAAGTAGCAACCCGACGTTTGCTCGCCTGATCAACTTTGGTGAAGCCAATAAAACCCAACAAGGGATTTTTGTCGATCATATTTTAGTCGGTGAGCTGGCGCCTGATTCTGGCGAAAGCCGTTTCACTGTGAATTGCCATATCGATCAATCCGGTGCCCTAGCCAATGTCCATGCGCAGCCGTATTTATCGCCACTCGCAAGTCCAGCTGCAATTCCGGATTTTGATTCCGACTGATGACAACCGTTAAATCAACGAATAAATATCTAATTTTAAATAAGTAAAAGCACAAACAATGACAAACGCATTACAGGAACAATTGCTTAAAGCTGGCTTGGCGACCAAAGAGCAAATCGAAAAAGCCAATCAACCACGTCGCCCCCGAAAGCATCACAAAAAGCAGAGTCAAAATAAGTCTCGGCATACAAAACCAGCGCATAAAAAAGCTACCGATGGTATGGACTTAAAGGATGCTTTTGCTGCGAGACGGCGCGAAGAACAAAAAGAAGTCGCGCAAAAAAAGGCAGATAGCGCACGCCGAAAAGCCAACAAAGAAAAAATTAACCAATTGATTAAAAAAAATGCATTAGATACCAAAGGTGGAGAGTTCGAATATCAGTTTATTGTCGGTTCATCGATCAAAAATATCTGGGTAACAGAAGCGCAAAAACTTCTGTTGCTGGAAGGAAAAGTGGGGGTGACTTTTTTGGGTAGCAAGCGCTGCCTGATCCCGCTAAGTGTAATAGACGAAATACGCCAGCTCGACCCAAAGAAAGTGATCAGCCTTGCTTCGGCTGAAAA
>CAZUAW010000127.1:0-2918 GCA_964618535.1 uncultured Thiotrichales bacterium | reverse complement strand
TACGCCTTTGGTTTGGGTTTTTTCTCTACTGGTGTTTCGTGGGTTTACAACAGTATTCATGAGTTTGGTCACGCGCCGGTGCCTTTCGCTGTTGCGCTAACAGTATTGTTTTCTTTAACTCTGGCTGTATTTCCGGCGTTTGTGGGCTGGGTGCAGGCACCGAGGCAATCAACATCTCAAAGTAATCAAAGTAGAGCCGTCTTCGCCCGATACGTATTGATCTTCCCGGCAATTTGGGTATTGAGCGAGTGGGTCAGAGGTTGGCTATTGACAGGGTTTCCCTGGTTACAGCTTGGTTATTCTCAGTTAGATACTTTTTTTTCCACAATAGCGCCTGTGGCAGGCGTATTGAGTGGCAGCTGGGTAATTGTCGTGCTTATCGGATTCGGTTTTTGGGTTTGGTCGAGCACTGGCAAGCAGCGTGTAATGGGTGTTTTCGGCCTGTTGGTTTTGCCAATAATTTTGCTGTCTCTAGCGCGTGTCGAATGGACGGATGCCGTTGATAAGACGTTAGATGTTCGATTAATTCAAGGCAATATTGCGCAAGAGAATAAATGGCAGTCCAGCTGGTTAGTTCCCACCATAGACCTCTACGTTGGCTTGACAGAAGAAAATCTTGATGCAGATTTAGTGGTCTGGCCAGAAGTGGCTTTGCCCGGTAGATACTCATTGTTTGAGCAAAGCGTTTTAACGCCGTTACAGGCAAAACTCACGCAATCAAATACCGATTTAATGTTTGGCGTACTGCGAAAAAATGAGGATGGGCTACACAATGCGCTGGTGCGACTCAATAGCGATACAGAAATGTATCTAAAAAGGCATCTGGTACCGTTTGGTGAATACATTCCATTCAGAAATTCTCTGGCCTGGCTAAAAGATATGGTTGAACTGCCATCTTCTGATTTAAGTGCTGGGAAAGTTGCGAACACCTTATCTGTCGGGGAATTTAAGGTAGCTAGCTCGATTTGCTATGAAGATGCTTACGGTTCAGAAGTTGCTGATATGTTGCCAGAGGCAAACTTTTTGGTAAACGTTAGCAACGATGCCTGGTTTGGGGACTCATTAGCACCACATCAGCATCTGGAAATATCTCGAATGCGAGCACTTGAAACGGGGCGTCCTTTGCTACGCGCAACCAGTACCGGAATCTCCGCAATCGTTGATCACCGTGGTCAGATTCAAAGCACCTCTCCACAGTTTGAACTACACGTATTAAAAGGTAGCATCACGCCCAGAACCGGCGCGACTCCTTATGTAATCTGGCAAGATAAACTGATAGTAATCCTCATGCTGATTTCTTTAGGCGCAGGGCTTTTATTGCGCCGACGCTAGTTTGAGGTAGCTATGTTTTTACGTTTAGTGCTTGTTGGGAGTTAGCATGACTTTCGTGATGCCAGTTTTTAAAACCTATGGTTGCCAGCCAGCTGCTAATCATATTGCTTTATGCCCCCGCCACCGGTAAGCTTCCCGCCTTTATTTTTTGATCTAAATCAGGGAGAAAAGCCCCATGCGTAAGATTTTAGTCGCCGGTAACTGGAAACTGAATGGTTCACTTGCAGATACTGAAGCATTGATTGGTGGCGTACTCGCTGGAATGGATAAAGTGACCGCGGCTGATGTTGCTGTCTGTCCTCCTTTTCCTTATCTCGCACAAGCTCAGTCATTACTGGCTGGCTCGGCAGTTAAACTGGGTTCTCAGGATGTTAGTGATCAGGAAGGCGGTGCCTTTACTGGTGAAGTTTCTGGCCAAATGTTGTCTGAACTTGGTTGCCACTATGCAATCGTGGGTCACTCTGAGCGTCGTTCGTTGTTTGGTGAAGATGATGACTTTACAGCCAGAAAATATGCCGCAGCCCAAAAAGCGGGCTTAACGCCCATTCTTTGCGTCGGTGAGTTACTTGAAGAACGAGAGCAGGGCATCACCGAAGATGTGGTTGCACGTCAGCTGGATGCAGTGCTGAATTTATCGGGCGCAGCATCATTGGCAAACGCTGTAATTGCGTACGAACCTGTTTGGGCCATCGGTACAGGAATGACGGCTACACCTGATCAGGCGCAAGCAGTACATGAATTTATTCGAGGGCGCGTTGCGGCACAAGATGCTGTGGTAGCCGAGAAAGTACAGATCCTCTATGGTGGTAGTGTCAAAGCTGATAACGCTGCTGAGTTATTTGGCAAAGCAGATATTGATGGCGGCCTGATTGGTGGCGCATCATTAAAGGCAGAAGATTTTCTCGGTATTTGTACAGCCGTATAAATCGCTGCGATTCATTTAAGGTTTTATTGATATGTTATATACAGTTTTTTTAGTCTCCGAAGTATTGCTTTCTATTGCGCTAATTACGCTGATATTAATGCAGCACGGAAAAGGTGCTGACGCGGGTGCAGCCTTTGGTGGCGGTGGCGGTGGTGCTTCCGGTACAGTCTTCGGCTCACAAGGTGCAGCTAATTTTCTCAGCCGCACCACTGCGGTTCTGGCAACTGCTTTTTTCATCAACTGCATGGGGCTGGCTTATTTGGTCGCGCATCGTGAAGAAGCAGTCAGTATCTTCGATACCGTTACTGAGCAAACCGAATCAGGCGCGGCAACCAGTGATACTTCTGCTGCGCCAGCTATTGCTGATACCGCTGCAGATATTCCAGAAATCGAATCGAAGCCTGCACCAGCTGATATCCCAGAAGCCGCAGATATCCCCGCTGCTGGTGATAGCGGCTCTAGCAAGAAATCTGATATACCTGAATAGAAGAACTAGTTAGTCACAGATCCAGAGGCTACTCAGATCAGGGCTGATCTGAGTAGCCCTACAAATCAGCCGATGTGGTGAAATTGGTAGACACGCTACCTTGAGGGGGTAGTGGCGAGAGCTGTGCCGGTTCGACTCCGGCCATCGGCACCATATTGTAAGAATATAGGCTAG
>CAZUAW010000126.1:0-6641 GCA_964618535.1 uncultured Thiotrichales bacterium | reverse complement strand
GCCAGCTCCCGCAATTTATTTCGGCCAATACCAAACTTCCGGTAAAAACCATGTGGGCGACCAGTAATCGCACAACGATTACGCTGCCGAGTCTTAGCTCCATCACGCGGCAATCTCTGCAGCTGTGTAACAGCATCCATACGTACTTCGAAATCGGTATCAACTGCGCGAATAATGTTTTTTAATTCAGCACGCTTTGCTGCGTATTTAGCTACCGCTTTTGTGCGGCGCTTTTCTCGCTCAAGCATTGAGGTCTTAGCCATAATTAATTCCTAAACGGAAACGAAAATGCTTTGAGCAAAGCTCTAGCATGATCATCATTATTGGTTGAAGTGGTAATAGCAATATCCATTCCGCGTAACTTATCAATTTTATCGTAGTCGATTTCCGGGAATATTATTTGCTCTTTAATGCCCATATTATAATTACCGCGCCCATCAAAACTCTTTGGGCTTAAACCACGAAAATCTCGAATACGCGGGATTGAGATATTGATCAGGCGATCAAAAAACTCATACATCTGCTCACTACGTAACGTCACTTTACAGCCGATGGGCCAGCCATCGCGAATTTTGAATCCCGCGATAGACAACCGAGCTAAAGTTGGCACGGCTTTCTGACCAGCAATGTTTGACATATCGCCCATCGCAGCAATAACTATCTTCTTATCGGCTACCGCTTCACCAAGACCCATGTTTAGAGTGATTTTTTTCAATCGAGGGACTTCCATTGGGTTAGTTAACCCCAATTCTTTTTGCAGCTTCGCTGCAAGCTCCTCATCAAATAACGTTTTTAATCTAGACATTACTAACCTACTGATCCAATGTTTCGTTATTTGATTTGAAATAACGCACTTTACGGCCATCATCCAATGTCTTGTATCCAATGCGGTCACCCTTACCGGTAGCCGCATTAAAAACCATCACGTTAGATGCATTGATTGGCATTTCTTTTTGAATAATACCGCCAGCAACACCAGCATTGGGATTCCCCTTCTGATGCTTCTTAACGACATTAATATCTTGGACTACGACGCGACCGTTTGAGAGTACTTTCTCAATTGTGCCCCGACGTCCTTTATCTTTACCTGCGATTACGATTATTTCATCGCCATTTCTTAAACGGTTCATATTTATCTCTCCGTTAAAGCACTTCTGGTGCTAATGAAATGATTTTCATGAATTGTTGATTTCTCAATTCACGCGTTACCGGACCAAAAATACGGGTGCCGATAGGCTGATTTTGAGCATTCAACAAAACAGCTGCATTGTTATCAAAGCGGATCAATGAGCCGTCACTACGACGCACGCCTTTAGCAGTTCGTACGACAACAGCGTTATACACATCACCTTTTTTAACTTTTCCGCGAGGAATAGCTTCTTTAATGCTGACCTTGATGACATCGCCAATCGCTGCATAGCGACGGTGTGATCCACCTAGGACCTTGATGCACTGTACTCGTTTAGCACCGCTATTATCAGCGACGTTCAGTACTGTTTGCATTTGAATCATTGCAGTATCTCGTCTCTAGTTATTTCTGATCAAAATTGATTAATTAACAACACTTACCAAATCCCAGGATTTGGTTTTTGAACGAGGCCGAGTTTCTTTTATTAAAACCAAATCGCCTGTTTTAGCATTATTATCTTCATCATGAACGTGGAATTTACTTGAACGACGAATGAACTTTCCATAAATAGGATGCTTCACTTTACGCTCAATCATAACTGTAATGGTTTTATCCATTTTGTCACTCACCACGCGGCCAGACATAGTACGCCCAACCTTGGAATCTTGTTTACTTTCTTCACTCATGCCTTATTACCTTCGAGCTGCTTTTCTTTTACTATGGTTAAAATACGAGCGACATTCTTTCTTGCCAGAGTAATTTGATCAGGACGAGGCGTTTGCCCCGAAGCCTGTTGCATACGCAGATTAAATTGCTCTTGACGAACACTAATCAGCTCTTCATTCAACTCAACGATTGTCTTTTCTCGCAACTCAGACGCTTTCATCACATCACCTGACGGGTAACAAACTGTGTACTAACGGGAAGCTTAGCCGATGCTAATTTAAACGCATGACGTGCCGTTTCTTCATCAACTCCTTCCATTTCGTACAGCATTTTTCCAGGCTGAATTTTGGCTACCCAATATTCAACATTACCTTTACCTTTACCCATTCTAACTTCGAGTGGCTTTTTGGTAACGGGTACATCAGGAAAAATGCGGATCCAGATTTTTCCGGTACGCTTTACGTGGCGAGTCATTGCACGACGTGCGGCTTCAATTTGGCGCGCGGTAATTCGACCGCGACCAGTGGCTTTTAAGCCATACTCACCAAAGCTGACTTTATTTCCATTCTGCGCTAGACCGCGATTACGACCTTTGTGCTGTTTACGGAATTTTGTACGTTTAGGCTGTAGCATGATTATTTACCTGGACGCTTGCCTTTGCCAGCGTTCTTTTTCTGGCTTTGACGTTTCGCTTCGAGGTCATAAACCTCTCCTTTATAAATCCAGACTTTCACACCCAAAATACCGTAACTGGTTTTAGCTTCGGTAAATCCGTAGTCTATGTCTGCACGCAGCGTATGAAGAGGAACACGCCCTTCTCTATACCATTCTGCACGGGCAATTTCTGCGCCATTCAAGCGACCAGAAACGTGTACTTTTACACCCAGAGCACCTAAGCGCATAGCGTTACCGACGGCGCGCTTCATCGCACGACGAAACATAATACGACGCTCTAACTGCTGAGAAATACTTTCAGAAACGAGTTGCGCCTCAACTTCAGGCTTACGCACTTCTTCGATATTCATTTTAATACCACCAAGCCCCAGACCAAACATAGGAGCTACAGCTTTACGCAGACGCTCAATATCTTCACCCTTCTTACCGATAACGATACCGGGTCTTGCAGTATGAATCGTGATCAGAGCATTGTTAGCTGAACGCTCAATTTCAATTTTCTTAACAGAAGCTTTAGCCAGTTTCTTAGTAAGAAACTCACGAACTTCAATATCATTAAGCAGGAAAGTTGCGTAGTCACCTTTATCCGCGTACCAACGTGAATTCCAGTCCGCCGAGATACCTAATCTAAACCCAATTGGATGTACTTTTTGTCCCATAATAAGCTCCTATTGATCGCTCACGCAGACTGTAATATGACTGGTGCGCTTCAATATGCGGTTAGCACGCCCCTTGGCTCTAGGCCGAATTCTCTTAGCAACGGGCCCAGCATCAACAAATACAGTAGATACTTTTAACTCGTCAATATCTGCACCATCGTTATGTTCAGCGTTCGCAATAGCCGACTCCAAGACTTTCTTTAGAATCCTGGCAGCTTTCTTTGAACTAAATGCTAAAAGCTCCAACGCTTTCTCAACATCCAGACCACGAACCTGATCAGCAACCAAACGAACTTTCTGTGGAGAAATGCTTGCCGCTTTCAATTTAGCTTTTGTTTCGATAGACACAATAACTACCTCACCTTTTTATCGGCAACGTGACCGCGATAAGTTCGAGTCGCAGCAAATTCACCAAGCTTGTGACCAACCATATTCTCGTTGATCAGAACAGGCATATGCTGGCGACCATTGTGAATTGCAATGGTTAATCCAACCATATCCGGAGACACCATGGAGCGGCGCGACCAAGTTTTAATTGGTTTTCTATCACCCTTCTCTACTGCAACCTCGACCTTCTTTTGAAGGTGATGGTCAATAAATGGGCCTTTAATCAGCGAACGTGGCACTTATCACCTCTATTTACGTTTCTTGCGCTGACGCACAATGAGTTTATCTGTACGTTTGTTAGAACGCGTCTTATAACCTTTAGTTGGAACACCCCAGGGAGATACCGGATGACGACCACCAGAAGTACGGCCTTCACCACCACCATGTGGGTGATCAACAGGATTCATTGCAACACCGCGAACGGTTGGCCGCACACCGCGCCAGCGAGAAGCACCCGCTTTACCGAGTTTAACCAGATTATGTTCGGAGTTAGAAACAACACCGATGGTTGCGCGACAATCTGAAAGCACCTTGCGGGTTTCACCAGAACGTAATCTCAAGGTTGAATAATTACCTTCTCGCGCTACCAACTGAATTGAGGTACCGGCGCTACGCGCTAGTTGCGCACCCTTACCAGGCTTTAGCTCTACACAGTGAACAATTGTACCGACCGGGATACTCCGCAGTGGCAGAGTATTTCCGGACTTAATTGGCGTACTCACACCGGATTGCACACTATCACCTGCTTTCAAATCACCGGGAGCAATAATGTAACGGCGCTCACCATCAGCATATTTAAGCAGCGCAATATGCGCGGTGCGATTTGGATCGTATTCAATACGCTCTACAGTTGCAGGAATTCCATCTTTAGTGCGCTTGAAATCTATAACGCGATAGCGCTGCTTATGACCACCACCGATATGACGAGTGGTAATCCGGCCTTTATTATTACGCCCGCCCGACTTGGTCTTCTTTTCGATCAACGGCGCGTAAGGCTGACCCTTATGCAGATGAGGACGAGCAACACTGACTGTAAATCGTCTACCTGGAGAGGTAGGTTTTGCTTTTAACATTGCCATGATCTATTCCACTCCAGCGAATTCTATTTCTTGGCCTTCTTGAAGACGAATATACGCCTTGCGCCAGCTAGCACGCTTACCTTCGCGAGCACCAAAGCGTTTTACTTTGCCTTTCACGTTCAAGACACGCACAGTTTCTACCTTCACATCAAAGACAGACTCAACCGCCTTACGTATTTCCAATTTATTGGCATCAACAGCGACTTTAAACACATACTGATTAGAGCTGTCGGCAGCAAGCGCAGCTTTCTCTGAAATATGCGGCATACGCAATACTTGTAATAATCTGTTTTTATTCATGACAGCCATTCCTCAATTTTCTTTACCGCAGCTGAAGTCATCAAAACTTTTTTGTTGCGTAACAGAGAAACTGGATTCACTCCACTAACACCAGCAACATCGACACGATACAAATTACCGGAAGCCTTGGCCAGATTTTCGTTAGCTTCATCGGTTACGATAAACACATCAGACAAATCCATACTTTTTAGCTTAGCAACTAGATCTTTGGTTTTATGCGAATCAACCGCAAACGAATCCACCACAACCAAACGATCTTGACGTGCTAATTCAGAAACAATCGAACGAATGGCAGCTCGGTACATTTTCTTATTGAGCTTTTGTGTAAAGTCACGGGGACGCGCAGCAAACGTTGCGCCACCGGAGCGCCATAATGGACTACGAATCGTACCCGCTCTGGCTCGACCTGTACCTTTTTGACGCCAAGGCTTAGCACCGCCACCAGAAACATCTGAACGATTCTTCTGTGCTTTAGTACCCGCACGACCACCAGCCATATACGCCGTAACCGCCTGATGCACTAAAGACTGATTGTAGTCGCGACCGAACGCATCGTCGGAAACGCTAACACTACTACCACCAATAACCTGAAGATCCATAACTAACCCTTGCTCTTTATCGCAGGAGAGATGACAACATCACCGCCCTTGGAACCTGGAATTGAACCCTTAACCAGAATCAGATTTCTTTCGGTGTCAATTTTAACCACCTCAAGATTCTGCTGAGTTCGCTTTACATTACCCATATGACCAGTCATTTTCTTACCTTTAAAGACTCGGCCTGGAGTCTGACATTGCCCGATAGAACCAGGCGTACGGTGATTGATCGAGTTACCGTGCGTCGCATCCTTACCTGCAAAGCCCCACCGTTTAATGACACCGGCATAACCTTTACCTATCGTCACACCAGAAACATCTATCTTCTGACCCGACTCAAATATATCCGCCCCAATCTCAGCACCAATTTCGTACCCATGATCAGCATCTAATCTAAATTCCCATAATCCACGACCCGCTTCTTGGCTCGCTTTCTTATAGTGTCCCGCAACAGGCTTACTAACTCTTGAAGCCATACGCTCACCTGTCGTGATCTGAATCGCACTATACCCATCTACCGCGTCACTTTTAACCTGACAAACCCGGTTTGACAGCACCTCAACAACACTCACAGGTACAGAATTACCTTCATCGGTAAAAACCCGACTCATTCCCAGCTTTCTACCGACAACTCCGATGGACATTTTCTCTAACCTCAGCTGACTTACTCAGCTAAAAAATTAACTATTTTCAATTTCTTAGAAACTTACGGCCCGACCCGGTAAACCGGTTCGGGCCGCAAGAGGGCGCGCATTATGCCAGAATAATTCTGCTTAGTTAAGCTTTATTTGCACATCCACACCGGCGGCAAGATCTAGCTTCATTAAGGCGTCAACAGTCTTGTCTGTTGGCTCCACAATATCCATTAACCGCTTATGTGTACGCAGCTCATATTGGTCTCTAGCATCCTTATTAACATGCGGAGAAACCAGGACAGTGAAACGCTCTTTACGCGTTGGCAAGGGAATTGGCCCCTTGACTCTCGCACCAGTTCTCTTGGCAGTTTCAACAATCTCTTTAGCAGAACGATCAATTAAACGATGATCAAATGCCTTGAGGCGAATTCGGATACTTTGGCTAGCACTCATAATCTTTACTCAATAACCTTAGAGACAACACCCGCACCTACGGTACGACCACCTTCGCGGAT
>CAZUAW010000125.1:2803-6643 GCA_964618535.1 uncultured Thiotrichales bacterium | reverse complement strand
TTTGGGTTCATTGTGTGATTCCTTGTTGTGTGTGGTTAAAAAATAGAGGCTCGATCAGACGCAGCGGATCGGGCGAATCGTAGGTTGGGCGAAGGAGCTTGCGTGCCCAACACGGGTGGGTAATAGCAGGATGGGTAGCTTTGCCCAACCTACTTATGTAAAAAGCTTCTGCCATGTTTGTAAATCTAACGGAAATTGAATGTGATTTTACCAAACAAGAATCGCTCATGATTAAGGTCGGAAGGTGCGGCTGTACGAAAAGGCGCAAAAGCATCGTTGCTGGCAATGTCTTCAAATTGAAAAGACTGATCGAAGAGGTTGTTGATCCCTACGGATAAACTCCCCCGGCGGTGACGAAGCCGGTAGCTGGCGGTGAGATTGGCAAGCCAAAACTGATCAGTGCCATGTCTGGAGACACTGCCGGGCTGGTTAAGTATAAAATCACCTTGCTGGTCAAAATAGGTCGCGGTGGCTTCCAGCCCAAAACCAGAGGGGTGAAAATATCGCGCCATCAGGGGCAATGTCTGAGTTTTTAGCCGTTCGATACCATCGGGCGCAAAGCCGCTGGCTTCAGCAGCTGTGGTGAGGGATTGGCTCAAGACAAATCGGTTGCTGGAGTACCCAGCGGACATGGCCAGATTGGCATTGACTGCCCAGGTAAGATAGAGATTGGTCCAGTGACGGGTTGTTTCGATAGATTGCACTTGGCTGGTTGGACTAGCCAGACTAAAATCTCTCACCACCAAGGGGATTTCTCCATCACGGTAGATGGAGCGGATTCCCCAGGAGACACCCGCTCCCAGCGAACCTTCCAAATCTAATCCATAGTTCCAGGCTCGGCTGTGGTTGGGCTCATCAAGAAACTGATTGAAGCTTGTGATTTGGGTGGGTTCAAGCGTCTGGTAAAAAGAGGCTGTCATATTGGATTGCAGGCTGCGAAAGGCGGCCATGCGTAGATGCAAACGGTCACTCTTTTTCCAGTCTACGCCCAGTTTCGGCAACACATAGTGCTCATTTAGCTGAGGCGAGCTTTCTTTTGCCAGCGTGATACCCGTCAAAACTTTTAATCGAGGGTTTAGCTTGTAGTTGAGATAACTATAAAGCTTGGTTTGGCTGTCATCCGGGTCAGCGGTAGGGAAATCACAACTTGGAAAAGGACACGGAATGGTTAAAAAATTTGAGCGTAAGGTATTTGAGCCGTGTTCCTGATTATGGCTGGCACCGCTAATGAGCGAGAATTTCTCGTTAATGTGTAAATATTGGAAGTCAAATAAACCGATGTTTGTTTTATTGTCAATGAGAATTTCTGCGGGGACGCTGACTGAGGGTGACAATGCAAAATTCTGCGGATTCACCGAGGTTGACTGCCTGTCCTTCCAGCTCAGCGAAAGCAACCATTTGGACTGATGTGAAACTTCCTGCGTCAGTCCAGCTCGATAGGTGGTGATCTCGCGATCAATCTGGACATCGGGATCATTAAATAGACTGGGGAAAAACTTAAATGCCACATCCCCCTTGGTTTCTTCCTCTCGCTTGAGTTCGAATTGAGCGGAGGTGGATTGGGTGAGACGACCTTGGGCAAACACGTTGTAGATGTCTTTTTTAAAGTTGTTATTGTTGCCATCACCCTCGGTTTCAAAATGATACTGACCAAGGCTATAAGCAGCCCGTTCTCCCAGCCCTGCTATGACGGCATCATTGCCCCAGGTGCCCTGGCTTCCCGTGGTGAGGTTGAATTGGGTAAATACGCCTTGGCGAATAAACATCGGGTTGTATTCGTTGTAAGAAAGGCTACCAGGCCCAGCACTATCGAGCAGCCCCAGATTGCTATTGGTCAGCTGCGGTTGCATCGGCATGAGATTGAGTGGTTGCAGCATTTGCGCCTGTAGCACTTCGCTGAGTCGGGCGGCATCGGTTTCATCTTGTCTGCGATAGCTGTCGGCGAGTAGTCGGTGAGCAGAATGATTACCAGGATCGATGGCGAGCGCGCTGGATGCCTGACTGATTGCCAGCGGTTCAAAACCAAGATCGGTATAAATTCTGCCTAGCGAGACGGTGCGCGCGGCCTCGTCCTGATCCAGCAATTGCCGCGAGCGATAGACACCGCGATAACCGTTGAGCTTGATTGCCTGGTTTTGACCTTTGAGTGCGGCGATGGGTCGATTGATCGACTGGCTGAGAATCGAATGGTAAAACCAGGCAGTGGGGTCATTAGGGTCGAGATTTTTCGCCAGCTCGTACTGCATGGCAGAGCGTTCTGGACGGATTTCTTCGTAATAGGCTTTGCCAAGATAGCTGCGCATTAAAGCGTTGGAAGGATTCAGTAGCGTAGCCAGTTCAATATTTTCACGCCCAAGTTTGAGCTTATTGTGGCGCATATTGACCAGCCCCAATCCCAGCCACGAAAGTGGCTCCCCTGAGTTCAGCTCAATGGCTTGATCAAATGCCGACTTGGCGTCATTAATATGCAAGTTTTTCAGGGAAGTGAAGCCAAGCAATGTGTGGATTTGGGACAGCGAAGGGTTTAGCTCAACGGCACGATGCGCGCCGGTGTGCGCTTTGCGGTTCATATTGCTCATCAATGCAACAGAGGCGAGCCGCGCCTGTATCCGAGCGCTGCCTGGTGCCAGATCCGCAGCTTTTTGAGCGGCAGCCAGCGCTTCAGGAATATGAAACCGCGCTTGCTCAACATAGCTGGACGCAATGTGCGGAATGGGGTTATCGGTAAAATGGTTGAGCGCGTGGGTAATGTGTTTTTCGGCAAGGTCGAGCTTGTTTTGGGTCACTGCGATAATGGCTCTAAGGGATGCGGCGTAACTGCAATCAGGACTCAATTCATCTACCAGCTTTAGGTGTTTTTGGGTGGCAAAAATATCACCCTGATTGAGATTGATGGCTGCCGAGATCAGATGAAAACCAGAATCTCTGGCGTTGTCTTCAATTGAGTTTAGTACCGCAAATGCTTGCAGTGGATGACCGTTGCGAGAAGCGTTGAGCGCTTCTGCCAACAGTTTTGGTGTTGCGTATTGGCTAACATCAAAGGTTTGGTCATCAATCAACGGCGGGTAGTAAAGCGTCCACGCGACTGCATCACGGGGGCGCGTGACCGGTAGTACTTCAGGTGCTAAATTGGTTTCAATGTGGCCGCTTTGATTCGCCTTAATCAGCAATTCCCCCAGCTTATTGGTGGCTCGAACCTGACCTTCATAGACTGTGATATTGCTGTGATCCAGCGCAGCTGAAATAACAAATTCGGTGCCTTCAATCGCAGCATTGACAAACGGTGTTCTGACTTCCAAAGGTCTAGGTGTGCGGCTCATCATGTGGATTACGCCTTTGAGCACGTCGAGTAAGGATTTTTTGTTGGTCTGGATATCGGTGAAGGTGATAGTGGTTTTTTGATCGAGACGCACCAGCGTATCGTTAGCTAACCTGACGGCTGCTCGGCTTTTGCCGCTGCTCTTAAGGGAGGCTCCCTGGCAGAACGTCTGACCCAGTGTCGCTTCAACCCATTGCTGAGTGCCCGCAGCTCTGCTTTCAATTTTTCCCTGGAAAGATTGAAGCGTTGCAATGGGAAGACAGTCGTCTGCCATCATTGGCTGAGTCCAAGCCAAAAGAAATGTAATGAGTGCGATTCCGTACGCTTTCTTGAAATGCATATCCTTGTAGTGTGAATTCTCGTCACTATCCTTCCGCAATATTACTTTATTGTGATGATTATTTACAAATATGTAAGCGAATGAATACTACTCCTACGAAAATTTACTGGGAAGTGAAGGTAATTATTTCACAATAACAATACCGTCCCAGTTTGAATCCAGAGGAGCTTGACCAAGTTGC
>CAZUAW010000125.1:0-2703 GCA_964618535.1 uncultured Thiotrichales bacterium | reverse complement strand
GCGACAGGATGTTGTTGCAGCACTTCGCCCGATGCTAGTAGTTGAGTGCCGAGTAGCTTGTTGAGCTGCTCAATTCGGGTGGTGGTGTTGACCACATCGCCTACAGCACGAAATTCAAAGTGCTTGCCGCTACCGACACTACCCAAAGAGACCTCTCCGCAATGCAGTCCCATCCGGGTGGGCCGTCCTGATAGATGATTGGCATTAAGGTGTTGTTGGATGATTTGCGCTGTACGTAACGCGTTGAGTGTAATTTGATTCTGATTACCGTCATGCCAGATTGCCAGCATTGCATCGCCGACAACGTCAATCACCAAACCATTATTGGCGTAGACCGTTGGGAACATGGTTTTAAAGTATTCGTTGAGACGTTCGTGCAGTTCACTGGGCGGGGTGGTTTCAGCAAGCTGGGTGTAATTAATCATGTCGGTTGCCAGACAGGTGGCAAACTTTTTTTGTTTTTCCGCCAGTAACATATCATTGGACTGGCTGATGGCGGAGTCTGCAACGCTAGCCGGCAGATAACGCCGAAATGCGGAATCCAGATGATCCGTTTGATTTTTAGTGCTGCGATATTGCGTGATGAGGATTAACACAGC
This sequence comes from uncultured Thiotrichales bacterium, assembly GCA_964618535.1. Lineage (GTDB taxonomy): Bacteria > Pseudomonadota > Gammaproteobacteria > UWMA-0217 > UWMA-0217 > HyVt-560. The sequence continues at coordinate 2,104 of CAZUAW010000125.1, read as the reverse complement.
AGCCAACGGGAGCTGCAACATTAGCGGTGTGGTGAGTGGCATCCATACTGCCAGGCTCGAAAATAGCCAGTGCGCAGCACCGAGATAGCCAGCCGCTAGGGTGATAGCAGCAATGATGATTTTGTAGCCAGTGAATTGCGCCAGTATCCAACTGACCAGTGCGGCGAATAGCAGGATCAAGAAGATTTTTGGGGTGATGGGTAAGGGCTGCACTGATCGAGCTTCCAGTAAATTGCCCAATGTGGTCGCCATGATTTCCACACCACTAATGTCGAGTCCTGCTGTATCGGTAAAAACGGTATAAAACCCGTCTTTCTGCTCTGGTTGAAGATGCTCAGAGTAGCCAACCAGCACGGCATGGTTGTTTAAATCAAAACGCTCATCTGCCAGAATTTTGTAATAAGGGATAGTGCGAATTGATTGCGGTGGGCCATAAAAATCCAGAACAATGCCATCCCCCGAATTGAAAACGGAGAGCAGTGATTTGAGGTTTTTACGTTGTTTTAAGTCCTTAACCGCTGAAATTTTATCTGCCAGCAACGGCAATATTTCAGGGTTCTCACTAAAGAACTGATAATAGGCGACTGCAGCTTGATCAGGGTGTGTGCGTGCGAGTGTCGCGGGTGGTAGCTCGGGTTGGATGTTCTGTTCCCGCAAGACTTCTTTAAGCAGGGTGTTGAATGTTTTCGTCGTGGCTGAATGGTGGTATATCGCCATCACCACGGGCATGGTCGGTGCTGATCCGGCTCCCTGTTTAAATAACCACGCCTGCTTGATTTGCTCTGGCACCTTCGGCAAAGCAAAAGGCGCGACCGCAAGCGCGGCTTGTTCGAGCACAGGAACCGGAGGGTGGCTTTTCTCTATATGTATGCCGTTAATATTCTCCATTTCCAAGTATTCAAATAATACGACATTGCTGTTGCGACGCATTGACTCTGCAAATGCCTGATTGTCGTAAGCTGAGCGTTGTTCGGAAAAAATGATGTCAAAGCCAATCACCGCAGCGCCCATAGAGGTGAGTTGATCAACCAGCTTTGCATGTAAGTTTCGTGGCCACTTGCGTGGTAAATTGGGGAGCTGCAACGCCTGCGAAGATTGTTTGTCTATTGTGACAATGGTTATTTTTTGGGGTGCAGGTCGGTGTCCACGCAACTTAAAAAGCCACTCAAGCCCCGTGTCCATTTCAAGTTGTGATAGAGGTGGTATTGCTAGACTGAAAATTCCAACTAACATGACCAGTGGTATTGATAGCCGGATTTCCTTATTGCGGAAACCTTGAAAAAAGCCTAAAGTTTTCACTGGATAAAAAATCCAACTTTATTTTAGCGAAACGATTTAGCATCTTATCGCTAAAATGGTTCTAAAAATACCCGTGTGGGGAGCATCTCAATGCAAGAAGAGAACAAGGAAGAACAGAAAATTAAGGGACTAACTAAAACCGGATGCGATCACCAGCTCCTAGTGGATCCACTCTATTCAATTCTTGGTAAAGAAGATATCAGCTACATTGCCGGAAAGGGCGTCATTAATATTTATGATAAGAATATTGTCTTGATGCGGGAAGGAGAAGTTAGCGATTACATGTTTGTGATTCTCTCTGGAAGGGTTCGCGTTTACGCGAATAATAAAGAGGGTAAAGAAGTGGTTTTGAATATTCAGGATGTGGGCGAATATTTTGGAGAAATTGCATTAATTGACGAGTCTCCAAGATCCGCAACCGTTGAAACCTTGCAAAAATCGGTACTTTCTAAAGTCACCCGAGAAGTTTTCGAACAATGTCTTAAAGAGCGGCCGGAGATTGCAGGGAGCTTTTTAAGCGCGCTCACCCAACGAATTCGTTATTTAACTGATTCGGTGAAAAATCTGGCACTTAATGATGTTCATGGTCGATTGATTTATATCCTGGATAAGCTGGCAGAAGATCAAGATGGCGAAAGGGTTGTCAAAATTGCGCTGACGCATAGAGACATATCTCATATGGTGGGATCATCTCGGGAGATGGTGAGTAAGCTGATGAAAAACTTGCAGGATAATGGGTTTATCGAATGTAATAATCGACGCATTACCTTGAAAAATCTGCCAGCCCACAATTTGTCTTAATCTG
>CAZUAW010000124.1:0-6652 GCA_964618535.1 uncultured Thiotrichales bacterium | reverse complement strand
CTTAGAGATGGGTATTAGTGATTCCGCCATGATCCCAGTATCATCTTCACTCTCGAATCAACACGGGTGCTCACGCGCACCAAACCAGGATCAATATGAAAGAAGGCAGCCCCAGCAAAATCTACTTAAAAAACTATGCCACCCCCGCGTTTTGGGTATCTACGGTTGATCTGTATTTTAACTTGCAGGATGGTGCCACCGAGGTGAGCGCTGTGATTGCGTTCCAGCGGAATGCGGATGCAGATTCAAAGGAACTGCATTTGGAGGGAGTGAATTTGGAGCTGCTGTCGCTTTCTATTGATGACAGGATACTTAATGCGTCTGAATATCACGTCGATGGGGAAGGGCTAACTATCCTGGAAACTCCAGATGAGTTTGTTTTACGTTCTGTTGTAAAAATTAATCCCGAAGCCAATACCGCACTGGAAGGTTTGTATCAATCCAGCGGTAACTACTGCACCCAGTGCGAAGCGCACGGTTTCCGCAAAATCACCTACTATCCTGACCGTCCAGATGTGATGGCGGTTTTCACCACCACAGTTGAAGCGGATAAAACACGATTTCCTGTATTGCTTTCCAATGGTAATCCAATAGATGATGGTGAGGCTGATAATAATCGCCATTGGGTAAAATGGCATGATCCGCATAAAAAACCCTGCTACTTATTTGCCCTGGTTGCAGGTGATCTCGCCTTAACTGAAGGTAGCTATACAACACAATCTGGACGTAACGTATCACTACAAATTTTTACCGAACATCACAATGCTGATAAAACTGCTCACGCGGTAACCTCATTGCAAAAATCAATGCGCTGGGATGAAGAAACTTTCGGCCTGGAATATGATCTGGATATTTATATGATCGTTGCGGTTGATGATTTTAATATGGGCGCAATGGAAAATAAGGGACTTAATGTCTTTAATTCAAAATTCGTTTTAGCGCTACCAGAAACGGCAACGGATACCGATTATGTCAATATCGAAGCGGTCATCGCGCATGAATATTTTCATAATTGGACAGGTAACCGCGTTACCTGTCGAGACTGGTTTCAATTAAGTTTAAAAGAAGGTTTAACGGTTTTTCGAGATCAATCATTTACTGCAGATATGACATCTGCAGCCATTAAAAGGATTGACGACGTACGCATGCTGCGCAGTGTTCAGTTCGCAGAAGATGCAGGGCCAATGGCGCATCCTGTTCGACCGGATGCCTATATCGAAATTAATAATTTTTACACGGTTACGGTCTATGAAAAAGGTGCAGAAGTGGTGCGCATGTATCAAACTTTGCTAGGACGTGATGGTTTTCGTAAAGGTATGGATTTATATTTCCAGCGCCACGATGGGCAGGCGGTCACCACCGATGATTTTCGCAGTGCAATGGCGGATGCTAATGACATCGATCTGAGTCTATTCCAGCGCTGGTACGAGCAAGCAGGCACACCACGCGTCAATGTAACCGCTGAATGGGACGAAGCAGCGCGTGAGTACAAGCTAAACTTTATCCAGCTGTGCCCAGCCAATCAGGACTCAAGTGCTTATACCGCAATGATGATTCCAATTAAAACGGGCTTGCTTGATGCAGAAGGAAAAACTGTCGCAGAGCAAACACTAACAATGACTGAATTAAATCAGACGCTAACATTCAGTGATTTAGATGCGAAACCCGTGCCATCTCTACTGCGGGGATTCTCAGCACCTGTGGTCTTAGAATACGACTACAGTGATGAAGAATTAGCATTCCTTGCAGCCAATGACAGCGATGACTTTAATCGTTGGGAAGCAGGGCAGAGACTGGCTTTAAAAGTGCTACTCAAAGAAATTGAGAACCATCAAAATGGCGATGCTTTTAAACATGACCAAACATTGCTAAATGTTTGGCAAGCCATGTTTAAAGATGAACAACTTGATCCAGCACTTTTGGCAGAAGCGATTGTATTACCCACAGAAAGTTATCTCGCAGAGAAAATGCAGACGGTTGATCCTGACGCAATTCATCAAACACGTGAGAATATGCGTCAGTTTCTTGCGGGTGAATTAAGTGAAACTCTAGAGAGTATTTATCAGACGAATCAAACTCCTGGAGAATATTCACTAGATGCTACCAGCATGGGTAAACGGAGGTTAAAAAATATTTCCCTTGCATATCTGACATCAGCGGGGAGTGAAAAATGGCTAAATACAGCACTCGAACAGTTCAGTGCGGCAACCAATATGACCGACAGCATGGGCGCACTTTCTGCGTTATCTGCAGTTGATTGTGAGCAAAGAAAAACCGCGTTAGATCAATTTCAATTGCGTTGGAAAGATAATAGTCTGGTGATGGATAAGTGGTTTGCACTGCAAGCCAGCGCGCCTTTACCATCGGTGCTAGATGAAGTAAAAGCACTGATGAAGGATCCATTATTCAGCATCAAGAATCCCAATAAAGTACGCGCATTGATTGGTGCATTCTCAGCTAATTCTATCGGCTTCCATGCCAAAGATGGCAGTGGCTATAAATTTATGGCTGAGAAAATTATGGAACTGGATGAGATTAATCCACAAATTACTTCACGACTTGCCAAGCAATTCGCCCGCTGGCGTCGTTACGATGAAAACCGTCAGTCCTTAATGAAGCAGCAATTAAATAAAATACAGGATAAAAAGGGATTGTCGAAAGATGTGTTTGAGGTGGTGTCCCGAAGTTTGGGTGAGTAGTATTTAACTGCGGCTCCAGCCCCATCTCCTGTCATTTCGGCGCAGGCCGTAATCCATAGACTCCAAAGGTCAGTGCGCCACTTGGATACTGGCCTTAGCCGGTATGACGTTCTTTAATCGCTATTCAGTCAGAGCTAAATAGCTTTGATACCTTCGCTGACTAATTTCTTTATTTTCTACAGCCTGTTTAATCGCACAATTGGGTTCATTCCGATGCAGGCAGTTATGGAATCGACATTGATTCATAAAGGGCTCAAATTCGATAAAGCCACTTTGATATAACGCTTTTTCTAATGGCAGCGGTGTGAAATCCCTGATCCCAGGAGAATCAATAATCTTCCCACCCTCAGGCAGCTGATACATGATCGAATTACTGGTGGTGTGTTGTCCGTGATCAGAGCTTTCAGATAGAGCTTTAGTTGGGGCATTAATTTCAGGAATTAAAATATTGGTTAATGTCGTTTTCCCAACACCGGATTGACCAATAAAAATACTGGTTTTATTTTTTAAGTGTTTTTTTAATTCGGCTAGACCACTATCTTTGTTGGTTTTAATAATAGTGTAACCAAGTGATTTAAATTCATTGAGCGTGCCATAATTTTTATCCACTAAATCGGTTTTATTGAAAACGATTAATGCTTCTGCTGGGAGTCGGTGAATGCTGACAAGCAGATTATCCAGCATTTGCCAGTCTGTTGCTGGGGCAGGTGCGATAACGACAATAACCTGATCGATATTGGCTGCGATATTTCTGGGAGTGCCGCGAAAATATTGACGAACTAGCGTGTTTTTTCGCTTGAGTATTTTTGTGATGGCATAATCGCTGCCGATTTTTTCATAGCGAACAAAATCACCACAAACGATATCGGCTAATTTACGCCGGACTTTTCCTCTGTGTGTATTGCCAGATTCGGTTTCGAATAAAATTTCGGAACCAAAACGGCTGACAACGACCCCATCACCGGTTTCAGCGTGAGCGTTATCTACTCCGCTGGAATGGGGTCGCTTTGCCAATTACTTTTTAGGGAATTTGTAAAAATCGTTTTGCAGAAATTCGGTAACATCGAGGATGTCGCTGTCAAACCCCTTTAATTGTAGATTGGATTCACAGCGACGCACCTGAGCTTCGAGCTGTGCTGGTGAGTTTACGCGGCTTTTTCTGCGTGTATAGAGCATGGTGCCGTCGCCACCTATCATATTGATGCGGCAACCGACGCAGTTCTTGTCATGGAGTTCTTTACCATGCGCGGCATCAGGTGCTTCAGCATGTGCGATTGAAAACGAAAACAAGCTGCTATAAAGAGTATGGCGGTTGATTTCATAGTGATTTTCCAAATAATAGTACTGTGATTGTATAAAGGCTAACGGTTAGCTGCAAATTACCATACTCACGCTAACTGCTGTAGGTGGTTAATTCTAGCTAAAGCAGGTGGGTGTGAGTCATAGAACGCAGAATGCAGATCATCTGGCGTTAAGGTGCTGGCGTTATCTTCGTACATTTTAACCAATGCTGTAATCAGGTCATTTGCGCTGCTTTGGCTGGCGGCGTAGGCATCCGCTTCATATTCGTTTTTACGCGAATGCCAGGCAGAAACCGGATTTAAAAAGAAGCTAAATAGGGGCGAGACCAGCATAAATAGCAACAGCCCCAGAGTGAGGTTGACGCTGGTGACACCAAGCCCATGATAAAAGGCTTCTTTGGGCAGCAGCCAGGCGAGTATCCCAAAGCCAATCAAGCTTGAAATAGCACCAATAATCAAGCCTTTGAATATATGCTTGTGTTTGAAATGCCCCAGTTCGTGCGCCAGTACAGCGACGATTTGATTAGAGGTCAGCGATTCAATCAAGGTATCGAAAAATACAATTCTTTTGCCTTTTCCCAGCCCGGTAAAGTAAGCGTTTCCATGACTGGATCTGCGTGAGCCGTCCATGACGAAAATACCTTTACTTTTAAAACCGGAGCGATCAAGCAGATTTTGAATGGCGGTGTTTAAATCATCTTTTTCCAGCGGCGTAAATTTATTAAACAATGGCGCAATAAAAGTAGGAAAAGCCCAGCTGATAAATAAGCTAAAAACCAGTAATGATGCCCAGGCATAAATCCACCAGAAGCTGCCGCTCGATTGCATCAGCCACAGCACCAAATAAATGAGCGGCACGCCAAAGGCGAGCGCGAGCAACGTACCTTTGAGCATATCAACCAGATAGGTTAAGCGTGTTGTACGGTTAAAACCATGCCTCGCTTCGATGCTGAAGGTGCGATACAGACTAAAAGGCAGCCCAAGCAGGCTTGAAATGAAGCCGAGCAATAAAATCGTGATTACCCCTGTCGTCAATTCTCCAAAGCCCCATTGGTTAGCTAAATTGTAAATTGCCTGCAAGCCGCCGCCGAGCGTCCACATTAATATCAATAGTGCATCGTAAAGCATTTCCCAGCGGCCAAAGCGGGTGCGTTCAACGGTATAATCAGCGGCTTTCTGGTGCGCTTGTAACGAGATTTTTTCTTCAAAGGCGGCAGGTACAGCAGGGCGATGTTCGAGCACCTGCTTGATTTGTCGATGTTCCAGCCATAGCCGGATGGTTAAAGAAGTCGCCAGCGCGAGTAGAAATAGTACAGTGTAAATCATGGTGTATATGAATACTCACAGTGAATAAAATGTGCCAGCCAGATAGGATATACTTCCCGCCTCCAAGAGCACTCATTTATAGCACGCATCTTTTCGCCAATGGCGGCGTTATAAAAACTCGCAATAGTCCCACTATTACTGCGTTTTTATGCCTTGCCCTTGACGAAAATCTACACGCTCTAAACGGGTGTTCTTGAAGGTGAGAAGTATAACAGCGCTGAATTTTACCCCAGTTACACATATTTTTCATGAATAGGATTTCTCAATGAAGCTAGATGACAATAACCTGATTTGGATCGATCTCGAAATGACCGGGCTTGATACCGTCAACGATGTGATTATCGAAATCGCCACCATCATTACCGATAAAGAACTCAACACCCTCGCTGAGGGGCCGATGCTGGCAATTCATCAGAGTGATGCGATTCTCGACGGAATGGATGACTGGAACCAGAAGCAACACGGCGGTTCTGGATTAATTGCGCGCGTGCGTAACAGCAGTATCACCGAGGCTGAAGCCGAACAACAAACTATCGAGTTTTTGCAGCAATATGTGTCGACGGGAAAATCACCGATGTGCGGCAACAGTATTTGCCAGGACCGGCGTTTTTTGGCGAGATGCATGCCAAAGCTGGAAGACTTTTTCCATTATAGAAACCTCGATGTCAGTACCCTCAAAGAGCTGGCAAACCGCTGGGCACCGGATATTGCAAAGGCGTTTGAAAAAGAGTCTAGCCACCTAGCGCTCGATGACATTAAAGATTCTATTGATGAAATGCAGTATTACAGAAAAAATATTCTGACGATTTAGCTAATCAATGCATCTCGCTCCTGCACTATCACCCAAGGGGCTGCAACTACCGCCCATAAAATCGGATCACGGTGCTGCCAGTCTTTAGCATTGCCGACAGAAGCAATCGCAAGATGATCCGCTGTCATCCATGCCGAGACCTGATCTTTATCATCCCGTGACATTGCCGTTGCCACCTCGATGAGATCCAGGTGGCCTGAAACAACCAGTACTACGCCACGTGCAAAATGCTTTTCCAGCTCCTTCCACTCAACCTTAGCGGTCTGGCTTAAAAGTTGACCGTGTAGCTCAGTATTAGCTGATTCTATCGTGGAGGGTTTATCCATAAGGTAGGCTGTTGAGTCACCCGTCATTCCGGCGAATGCCGGAATCCAAGTGGTACCTCGTAGCTTGAGGTCAATGGATTCTGGCCTGCGCCGGAATGACGTAGATAGCTCTAAAAAGGGTGAGTAGCTAAATTTAGCCTATTTTACACAAAAAAATGGCTCATTCTCATGAGCCATTTCAGTATCGAA
>CAZUAW010000123.1:0-6654 GCA_964618535.1 uncultured Thiotrichales bacterium | reverse complement strand
AAATTCGTGAATATCCAGCAACTTACAACCTGGAAATATTTTCTCAAATTCATATTTCAACAATTGGTCCATACAGGTGCCGCAGGAAACCACCACGGTATTAATATCTAAATAATTTAAAGTGTTGGCGATACGGTGAAACAGCACGCGATTTTCAGTGCTAATTGCTCTGCCTTTTTTGCTGTCACCGCTGGCGTGTTGCGGGTAACCGCAGCATAAATAACCTGGCGGTAAGACTGTTTGCACGCCTGACTCATATAACATCGCCAGCGTTGCTAAACCTACCTGACTGAATAAACGCTCGGAACCACACCCAGGGAAATAAAAGACAGCGCCGCTACGGTCATCACACTTATTCGGATCACGCAGAATAGGCACACGTTTTTCGTCTTCAATATCCAGCAAGGCACGCATCGGTCTTGAGGGTAAATTAGCAGGCATCGGCTTTCTAACAAACTGTACAACTTGAGTCGGTATCGAAGATTTTCCAGTGGTTGATGCGGGGCGTTTATCTCGCTTTAGCAGACCGGTTCTTTTGAATAGATTATGCCCGAGGCGCTGGCCTTGATAGCCCCACTCAATCATTCCTTTGCGCATCATTTTAATTTTTACAGGATCTTTAACATTTAAAAATGCCATAGATGCTTTGGTGACCAAACTGGTATTTCTCTGCCCACGTTGTTTGAGGATTTCACGCATGTGAACAGTCACGTCACCAAAATCAATATCCACAGGACAAGGCGATAAGCAGCGATGGCAAACTGTGCAATGATCTGCGACATCATTCATTTCATCAAAATGCTGCGTCGATATTCCACGCCGGGTTTGTTCTTCGTAAAGAAATGCTTCGATCATTAAACCGGTGGCAAGGATTTTATCTCGGGGTGAATAGAGTAAATTCGCGCGCGGTACATGGGTAGTGCAAACAGGTTTGCATTTTCCGCAACGCAGGCAGTGGCTGATTTTATCATTTAAATCACCCAAAGCACTGTCTTCTAAAATTAATGCTTCTTGCTGCACCAGCCGTAATGATGGTGTGTACGCATTCTCCAACCCTGAACCCGCGAGTAATTTACCGCGATTAAAAAAACCTTTTGGATCAACCTTGTTTTTATAGGTTTTAAAAGCCTCAATAACGCCTTCATCAAGATATTGGAATTTAGTAATGCCGATACCATGCTCACCAGAAATCACGCCGTCTAATGACACTGCCAGCGCCATCACCTGATCCACCATTCGCTCAGCTTCGTGCAGCATTTGGTAATCATTGGAATGCACGGGAATATTCGTGTGTACGTTGCCATCACCCGCGTGCATGTGGAGCGCAATAAATAACCTGCTGCTGCGATGCCGCTGATGAATTTCAGCAATTTTCTCACGTACCGGTTGATAATCATTCCCGGCAAACAATGACTTGAGGGGCTTACTTACCGCTTCTTTATAGGAAATTCTCAAGCTGCGGCGAAGTAATAAATCAATAATACGTGACTTTTGTCCAGATGCATTCAGTGCTTCCAGCGCTGTATCATCCAGTAATTGCAGATGCGCTGAAGCCTCTGATTCGCGTTCATCGAGGATAGATTGCCAGAGTTTTTCAATACGATTAAGACGCAGGCGAGCAGAATCAATTTTATCGTCGATCCGTTCACGGCGTTCTTCACCGCCCTGCGAAAGTGCTTGGTTCTGTAATTCGGCTGGGCTGGATTCTATATATTCTCTTACCTCGACCAGGGTACGTAATTTACTTTTAATCGATTGCTCGATATTAATCCGCTCAATGCCTTCGCTGTACGCAGCCAGGTTATGCAACGGAATTACAACGTCTTCATTTATTTTAAATGCGTTGGTATGTGCGGCAATAGCCGCCGTTCTAGCACGGTCTTGCCAAAATTGTTGACGCGCCTCGGGGCTGACAGCAATAAACCCTCTGCCCTGTCTTTTTTCCGCCAGCGCGACCACTTTTTCTGTTGCGGCAACCACAGCATCTGCTGCTTCGCCTGCGATATCTGCAATTAAAACCATTTTTGGCAATCGGCCTGCGGAGCCTTTCGGACTGTATTTAACTGCTTTTATATAGCGCTCATCCAAATGTTCCAAGCCGGATAAAAGTACCTTTGGATTATTCTTCAATGAGTCGATTATTTCGACAATCGCAGGAACAGCTTCGTGTAAATCATCACCATGAAATTCTAAGCAGACGGTGCGCATCTGCTGCGGCATTTTATGCAGAATAAATTCGGCGGAAGTAATCAGGCCATCGCAGCCTTCTTTTTGTACACCAGGAAGTCCGCCGAGGAATTTATCGGTCACGTCTTTCCCTAATCCCGATTTGCGAAATAAGCGACCGGGAAATGTGAGTATTTCTGGTTCACTTTCTAGTGTCTCACCATCAGCCAAAAAACGAGAAACTCGAAATTGGACGGTTTCCTGTTCGTGAATTTTTCCTAGATTGTGATTAACCCGCTCGACTTTTAACCATTTGGCATCAGGCGTGACCATTTTCCACCAGCTGAGATTGTCCAGCGTGGTTCCCCACAGCACAGCCTTTTTCCCACCGGCGTTCATGGCGATATTACCGCCAATGGTCGAAGCATTTTGCGAGGTAGGATCAACGGCAAAGACATAGCCATTAGCAACGGCAATATCCGAGACTCGGCGGGTGACAACCCCTGCGCCGGTGGTCACTGTTGCGACTTCTTGTTCGACACCTGGCAGCATTTTTAAAACCACAGGACTGAAATTTTCCAGTTTCTCAGTATTAATAACGGCGCTGCACTCATCTAGCGGCACTGCGCCACCGGTGTAACCTGTGCCACCACCGCGCGGAATAATGGTCAGCTCATGCTTGATGCAGCAAGCGATCATCGCGGCCATTTCTGCTTCGCTGTCGGGTGTTAAAACCACCAGAGGTAATTCAACTCGCCAGTCAGTCGCATCGGTAACGTGTGAGACTCTGGCGAGACCACCGAAATTGATATTGTCTTTGCGGGTTATTTTGCCCAGCGATTTTTGCAGTTTTTGTTGTAACTGTCGGCGTTGAGGAAACCAACGCTCAAAACTGTCCACCGCATCGCAGGCACTTTGAGCCAGCTTGAGTGCTTCCTCATTGCCATTCGCGCGTGTCTGAATCTGCCGGAGACGGTGCTGCATCGCTTCCACCAAACCGCTTAATCGCTTCGGATTTTCCAGCAAGTCGGTCTGGATATAGGGGTTACGCGAAACCACCCACAGATCACCCAACACCTCAAACAACATGCGTGCAGAAATGCCTGTGTTACGCCGTGAACGTAGGCTTTCGAGCACATCCCAGATCTCGGCACCGAGCAACCGAATAACGATTTCGCGATCAGAAAAAGAGGTGTAGTTGTAGGGAATCTCGCGGATGCGAGCAGGCGCGGTAGTCATAAAAATAGCTGCTGGAAACGGATGCGAATAATAGCATGATCAGAAATTCACTACCCCAGTGATAACCCCTTAGAAATCTTCAATTACACGGACCACCACACTTCCAGATGAGACTTAAAATTGTAGGAGTCCAGCTTGCTGGGCGAACCACTACTGCTGCCTATTCGCCCAGCAAGCTGGGCTCCTACATTACGCGGGAGATTGGCCAAAAAAATGAGGTAACTTTATCCAGATGATGATCGCAGCAAACTACGGGGAATTAAATTCTCAGAGATTCAAACTATCAGAACGCTGTACTGTGGCGTGATTTGAATACAGGATTTTGAGCTATAGCAGGTATATACTTAAGCGTATGAGTTCGATCAATCCACAGGATTTACCCCATTACACCTACGATGACTATTGCCTGTGGGAAGGACGCTGGGAGCTGATTCAAGGCATTCCCTACGCAATGACGCCCGCGCCTTCCATTAATCACCAAAGCATCAGCAACAAGATTGCGCACGAATTAACCGAATCATTGAGTCATTGCGAAAACTGCCACGCTCTACTACCCGTAGATTGGAAAATAACCGAAGATACCGTTGTTCAGCCTGATAATCTGGTGGTCTGCTTCCCGCTGGAAGGTATTTACATTAGCCAGGCTCCCGCAGTGATTTTTGAAGTTCTTTCACCCTCTACAGCGAAAAAGGATCGAGAGATGAAATTCAACCTCTACGAACGTGAAGGCGTGGAATATTACATCATTGTAGATCCGACTGATCGCATCGCCAAGGTGTTCCAACGAATATCCGGGAAGTTTCAGAAATTGCTCGATACTCGCGAGGAAACGGTCACTTTTTCCATTAATGATTGTGACATGCCATTTAATTTTCAGCATATTTTTTGAGCTAGTTTTCAATTATCAATTGGGTGTCACTAAGTCCAGAGAAGGGAAATAGGTAGAGAATCGATTTAGATCCCGTGTCACCAAAGTGTATTGTTCAACCGCCGCATGAGCACCAATAAAAAAATCGGGTAGCACATTCGCTTTCTGCCCCTTATTCCTGCGATATTGTAAAAAAGCCTTACCCGCTAAAAATAATGCTTCACGAGAAAGCGGCAGCATCTCCATCATCAAACCCGCGAATAATGCTTCAACATCTTCTATCGATTGATATCCCACGGAGCATTCGGAGTAAATAACGGGATTGATCGCCAACTTGTGGGATTGATCGAGCCGCTCCAGCGTTGATGCACTCCATTCAAACCACTCTCCCTGTGGATCGGCTAAATCGGTAATCACACAAGTATCAACCAGAATAATCGTCATATTAATTATTGTAAAAGTAATTCATACAAATTCGTAGATTGGGCACCTATTTAATCAGCACGGGTCAGCGCCATGATTTCATCTGTACTCATGCGTAATTTTCCTGCCTGATGCGCCTGACGAAATCGGCTGGGGTCGGATTCTTTGGCTGGAAGTTTTTGCAAATACCAGCGATTGTTTTTGTCTTTCACAAACTCCACTTCTGTTTCTGCGGGATAGATACCGCAATCTTCCCGTACAAATTGAGGAATGGTGACTTGCCCTTTTGAAGTGACTTTCATTAATCTCTCCCAAAATGTAATACTAGAAAAGTAAGAGTATTACCCAGAACCACAAATGTCAACGCGGATTAATTTCTAAAAAGCACAAAAAAGGGCGCTCCGAGGAGCGCCCTTTTTATACTTACAGATCTAAGAAAGCTTAGAACTTGATGCGGATACCCAGTGAAACACCAGAAGCTTCTTCACCATTGTTCACAGGTGTAACACTCTCGCCGTGACCAGCGCCGCCGAGTCTGATTGTCGCGTTATCATCACTATCAAGTAATGCATAGTTAGCGTAGATAGCCGTGGATTTAGAAAGAGAGTGATCGATACCGACAGACAGCAAAGTACCACCAGTGCCATCCGCATTACCTTTATCATCAGCTACATAGTAAGCACCCTTAAAAGTGTTACTTCCAGCCTTGAAGGCAATGCCGCCACCAAACAAATCTTGCTCTTCGGCAGAGGTGTTATCCTCAGAAGTTTCATAGAAGCCAGTGAGCTTGATTGCGCCAAGCTTGTAGTAGCCTGTAAGACGAGTCGCATCACTTCCAATAACCTCTGAATCAAAACCTAAACCAACGAAGTAAGGCGCCTTTCCGCCGCCTAAAATCAATGCACCACTGAATGCGTCTTGTGCTGTAGGAGAAACAGAATCTTCAGGAACATAGGCTAAAAATACGTGAGCCGGACCAAAGTTTGGCGAAATATAGCCAAGCACGTTATCCGCACGTGCATCGCGACCGTTGAGATGAGTAATACTACGATTTTGACCTAGCTGAGTGCTCCAGAACAGATCAACTTTACGACCAATAACTTTAACTGGCGTATCGTGGCGACCAAGCACAACGGTACCAAAACCACCTTTCAAACCAACAAAGCGGTTACGTAGGCCAAGGTCACCTGCGCTCGCGCCAGACTCATCTACAGAAACACCCCATTCCATATGGTATATACCCTTCAGGCTATCAGAGAATTTGTGAGAACCCTTGACTCCAAGACGAGAAGTGTTACTAGCGATAAACGTCCCGCTATTCGCCCCGTCATCCAATAAATCGACAGAGGCGTGAGCGTGACCAAACAATGTGGTGGCGGACTGTGCTGCAAAAGGTGCAGCCAGTAATGTTGTAACGGCTACAGCCAATACTTTCTTTTTCATAATAATCTCCTGATTTTCAGCTTTAGGAAAACATGTATTAATTAGACAACAACTTTATAGAACACAGTTTGCATAAAAGCAACACTATTCTTAATAAGTCACTTTAAGGCCAAGCAGCAACAGACTGATTAAGCGTGAATAAACCTGCAAACAACACCATCAATAAATATCTAATGTATAGATCAAAATCACTTACACTTATGTAATGTCAAATAACTGGCTCAATAAATTACTGTCAGCGTTTGATGACGAGGATAGCAAATCATCAGATAACCCCTATTACCATTACTTTTATAAGGTAATAGGAATAAAAATCTCAACTACTTGTTGCGTAAACACCACAGGGGTGATATTTTCTAATTCTAGATTCATGATGTTTCATGATAAATGTTACATAAGACACTCAAATTTCTTACATTTAACGTTGTTTTAAACCACTATTCGCAAGCCAACAGGCTCAGCGAAAGGAGATAACTTATGAAAAAGCTCGTATTGGCAGCCGCTATTGCTGCAAC
>CAZUAW010000122.1:0-6684 GCA_964618535.1 uncultured Thiotrichales bacterium | reverse complement strand
GGCTCGAATTGTAAGCCGTGAGGAATGGCATCGAGAATACGTTGTCGATAAGCCAGTGCTTGTGCTGTGGTGATAACCGGTGGGTCAAGGTTGGGCATGATAATAGCGCGCGCAAAACGCTTTGCGGTATCAGGCAGTATAGAGGTCAGCACCTCACCATCACGCAAGTGCAAGTGCCAGTCATCCGGGCGGGTAATGGTTAGCTGGGTCACGTACTAGTACCCCAACAATGTTGCTTTGATGAGCCGGTGAGTCATCAAGCGGGTTGCCTGCCTGCTGTAAATGGACATTTTGAGTACCCGGGCGGAGATTCTAGGCACGTTTTTGTTGCTTAATGGTTAATCTGGCATTAGCTATAGAATACGCTTGTCCAAATCCTCGGACATAACTGCCTGTTTCAACATTGAGTTGAAATAAATGAAAATCATTCAGGGACTGAAGTAATGCAGCCATTTTCCCAAACTTCTCGTTAAATAAAGCTAAAATCTCAATTCCGGTATTAGACTCCCGAGAGACTTCAATTGCGTTGCAATTCAACGTTAGTCTCTGTCGGGCAAAAAGATTTTTAGACGCTTGTTCATCTGCTATGAACAGTATGCTTAGTGACGATCTTGCTAACAAATTTTGCGTGTGTTGAGCAAGTTGGCTGATAAAAATATAAGGAGTCTCAGAATCGTCAAGAACAAAAGGTGCGTAACTGGCTACGGATACGCCATCCTTAGCCGATGTAGATAATATTGCCGTCTGAAACTGATCTCTGAAAAGCCGAGCTTCCTGCTGAAGCTCGGTAAAATCTAGTTCTTCAGACATTGAGCTACCTTGGGATTCGGATTTTCTGACCAGGGAAAATTAAATCAGGATCTTTAATCACTTCTCTATTTGCTTCAAAGATCTTGGGGTAATCCATGGCGTTACCAAGGAGTTTTTTGGCAATTGCAGAAAGTGAATCGCCTTTTTGAACAACATAATATTCAACATTGTCATTGGGTGCGGCGCCGGTCACGGCAGATGCGTCAACCATTTCGACACCTCTGGCATTTCCTGCCATTAATATGGCTTTTTCAATCGCCTCTGATGTCGCGGCATCGCCACTGATCACGGCTTTGCCATCGTTGTAGACAATTTTCAGATTATCAATGCCGGGATTGTCTTTTTCGATATGTTGCTGAATTTTTTTAGCTGGATCATCATCCTTACCAAAAATTTTGTTACCTATGTTTTTTGCGAAATCAAATAGTCCCATCTTATTCTCCTCTATTTAATTAATTGTTTAGCAGCCATTGCCATTAAATCATCAACAATAGAACCATCATTGTCACGATCGAGAAAAGCAGTGAGCAAACCACCCGCTTGCTTTTGTTGACCGCCACCTAACATGCCAGCAAGACCGCCAAGTGCACCACTGGAACGACTTTGAGAGCCCATCGCACCCATCACCATGGTCGCGATTTGTGGCAGCATTTTTTTAATGATACTGCTACCAACACCAGTTTGTGCTGAGACCTGGCTGGCGAGTGAACGACTGGCATCTTTGCTACCGAGAATGTGGCCTAAAATACCATTTCCATCGAGAATGCCTTGAGCCGAGTATGCCTTTTTACTGTCTTCGAGATAGTCGCGATGATTGCCTTTTTGCATCGCTCCAAATAGCGCATCGAGCCCACCACTCTTGCGGCTGTTGGTATTGAGTCCTTGAGAAAGTCCAGGTACCAGTTTTCCAAGTACTGCAAGTGCCTGCTGTGGGTCAATGCCATTGGCACTACCAAGATTTTTAATAAGATTACCGCCCTGAGCGGAGAGTATGGTTTCTAATAAACTCATTGGATTCCTCTGAAGTTGTTTGGATGTCTACTGCTTTAATGTGGGTGTTCACAGCTGAATTTTCAAGCTAGGAGCCTGTCCGAGAATAGAAGTCGTAGCGAAAATCCTTGAAACTCCATAAGGTGAGCTTATTAAATGAGGCGAATGTTGGGTATATTTAACGAATTAAAAAGCTCAGATTATGGAGTTTCAGGGATTTGCAGTAGGCTCTCTATTCTCGGACAGGCTCCAAGGAGTATATACCTGTGAAAATCTAAAATCCGCACAAATAATTCTATCGTGGTTCTCAATCAATCTCACAGAGAGTAGCTGGTACAAATATCAAGGTGAGTTCAGAAATGCGCTTAATAGTGAAATTATGTTACTTTGACGTAACGCTTAATGACAGGAAATGGTGATGACAGATTCTCAGCAGAAACTGCGGCAGGCAATTAAAGTGATTCCTATGGAACGCGAAAAGCTGTTAGTGAGTTATATCAGTATGCTTGCAATTGATATGGATCAAGCCGAATTCTTGAAAAGATACTTGCTAGATTTTGCCCAGTTACTCACTGATTATTCGGCGCTTGGCCAGTTTGAACTGATCGACTCGATTCTTTCCACCGAAAGTGGAACCGCTGCCAACAGTGGGCAAACGCAACATTTGCTGGTGAAGTTACAGCAAACGACGGATCATTATTTGGTTTTTATTGAGCGGTACGAGGCAACAGAAAATACACATAATTTACAGGAGCTATGCGAAGATTTGGAAAACCTCGGTGAATCGTTAGCAGAACGCTTCGAAATTGAAGATCAACTGATCCAGAATAGCGCCGCCGCTACGGGATAATGCTTTTTAAAGTACCTTGCCGCTTTCCAGTTCTTCTGGCGCTGCTGGACGTACACTCACCACGGTTGCGTGAAAAAGGATCGGCATGCCTGCCAACGGGTGATTCAGATCAACAGTGATGACGTTATTGTCCTCCATCTCATCGTCTTCCATGACCGTGACGCATCGGAGCCCTTCGTCAGTCATAATCTGAAAGCGCATGCCTTCGACAATTTTATGGTCACTTTCCAGTAAGCTCCGTTCCAGTTCCATCGTATTGCTTGCATCCCTGGCACCGTAGACCTCTCTTGCGGAAAAGGCGTGTTTTACCTTATCGCCGGTTTGGCGTCCGAGCAGTTTTTCCTGAAATGCCAGGGGAAGTTGTCTGGAACCTTGAATGTAGCTAAGCACGCCTTTTCCATCAGTCGTGTCGAGTATGGCGCCTTTGTCATCTAGAACAATGTATTCAATCGTGATGACATTGCCGTCTTCAACCATATAGCGAAGCTGGGCTGGCTCGGATTCGGGTGAGCCGAAGAATGATTTCTTTGGCTTAATATTCTTTGACTTAATGTCTTGTTGAGAGCGTTTTCTTGAAAACATAAATGAGAGTGTTCTAGTGGGTAAACAGGCTTATTTTACGCCACCTAAATAAGAAGTGTTGGGTGCTACGGAAGAAATGTCGATGTATCGCTAAAAAGCTGATTGATTCTGGGACGAAATCGCGATCAATGCTGTTGCTTTAGTTCGCTTTAGCCAGCTCAGCGCATCTGATGCATCTTCTTCATACCACCGACGTGTTGACCCTAATCTAAAGGTATATCCCCATTCATCCATATCGAGCATACATTGCTGGCTGCTAAAACCGGGAATTGTGTCTGCCATTAATATTTGTAAATAGCAGACCGCATTTTCTTCATCAAAGTCACCGCCGGCATCGGTATGAAGCGTCTTTCGCCGAGAATCTGACATGCAAATGGCGTGGCTTGCTTCATGTAATAAAGAGTGAACGGGCGTGTCGCTACGGACATAAACGGTTGATTGGATCAGACCAGCTTCTGGATCTCCCCAGTATGATCCGGGGATGCTGCTGTCATCAGTAACGAGTTCCAAATTTAGTGAGAAACGACTGAGCAACGCCATGAGCTCAGACAAACGACAGTCAGAAACTTGCTGCATTGTTGAAGTTTTATTCGGATTCAGCGGCGGTTAGCGGTTTAATTGAAAGCGCATGGATAGCACCACTGGCAATATGTTCGTTGACCAGCTTATAAACGAGTTGATGACGCTTGATGGTGCTAAGACCTTCAAAGTCATCGCTGGTGACGATGGCCTCGTATTTACCACCTTCGCCGGTGACTGTGGCGCTGGAGCCGGGGAGACCGGTTTCGATGATTGTTTGGATGTCCGCTGGATTCATAATGAGTTTTATCAAATATTAAGATCATCTGAGGATACCGGAACAACCGTCGCAAACACAATGCTACTGTTTACGCGGGAGCCGACTACAAAGAGTTGTAGTATCGGTCGGTATTGCTGGTATAATCGCGACCCTTTTTTTGCACTAACACTCTGGAGCTTTGGCTTATGGCTTTATCAACTGATGCAACCGCGACAATCATTAAAGATTTTCAGCGGGATGCAAAGGATACCGGGTCCCCGGAGGTGCAAGTCGCCCTATTGACGACCCGTATCAATGACTTGTCCTCTCACTTTAAGGATCACAAACACGATCATCACTCACGTCGCGGTTTACTGAAAATGGTAAATCAGCGCCGCAAACTGTTGGACTATCTGAAAAGAAAGAACAACGATGGTTACCTTGAACTTATTAAGCGCCTTGGTTTGCGCCGTTAAATAGGACTAATACTAAATGTCTAAATTTACTAAATCATTTCAGTTCGGCAACCACACGGCAACGCTGGAAACGGGTGAAATTGCTCGTCAGGCTGATGCCGCTGTCATTATCAATGTTGATGATACGGTTGTTATGGTGACGGTTGTTGCCAGAGAAGAAGCTATGGAAGGTCGGGATTTTTTCCCTCTGACGATTGATTATCAGGAAAAGACCTATGCTGCGGGACAAATCCCCGGCGGCTTTTTTCGTCGTGAAGGTCGTCCCAGCGAGAAGGAAATTCTCACTTGCCGCTTAATGGATCGCCCATTGCGTCCATTGTTCCCCAAAGGCTTTTTTAACGAAGTTCAGGTGATTGCGACTGTCATGTCTCTGAACCCTGAAGTCGATCCCGAAGTACCTTCCATGCTGGCAGCTTCTGCGGCGCTGAGTATTTCTGGTCTGCCATTTGCGGGTCCAGTTGGCGCAATTCGTGTTGGTTATAAAGACGGTGAGTACCTGCTGAACCCAACACGCTCTGAGCTGGAAGATTCGCAGCTGGATCTGGTGGTTGCCGGAACAGAAAAAGCGGTTCTGATGGTTGAATCTGAAGCGCAGTTGCTGTCTGAAGAAGTGATGCTCGGTGCGGTTGTCTACGGTCATGAGCAAATGCAACCTGCGATTACTGCAATCAAAGAACTTGCTGCCGAAGTGAATACACCGTCTTGGGACTGGAAAGCACCGGAAGAGAATACAGCGGTTGTTGATGCCGTTGCATCGGCAGTTGAATCTGATCTCGGCTCGGCATATCAGATTGCTGACAAGATGGATCGTTATGCACGTTTGGGCGAAGTTAAATCTGCTGCGGTTGAAGCCGTAGCCAGTGATGACGGACACAGCGTGGATGACGTTAAAGCGGCATTCGGTAAGCTGGAGAAAAAGGTTGTTCGAGGCCGGATTCTGGCTGGCGACCCGCGTATTGACGGTCGTGACCACAAAACGGTTCGACCTATCTCTGTACGCACCGGCGTTCTACCTCGCGCGCATGGCTCAGCCTTGTTTACACGTGGCGAAACTCAAGCATTGGTTGTTACCACTCTGGGAACAACCCGCGATGCACAGATCATTGATGCGCTGGAAGGGTCTTACAAAGATCAGTTCATGTTGCATTACAATTTTCCTCCATTCAGCGTCGGTGAAACTGGTCGTGTTGGTTCTCCAAAGCGTCGCGAGATTGGTCACGGTCGTTTGGCCAAGCGTGGTGTTGCAGCTGCAATGCCGAATTTGGAAGAATTTGGTTATACCATTCGCGTAGTTTCTGAAATCACTGAATCAAACGGTTCCAGCTCGATGGCATCTGTTTGTGGTTCCAGTCTTTCTATGATGGATGCTGGCGTGCCACTATCCGCACCGGTTGCAGGTATTGCGATGGGTCTGGTCAAAGAAGGCGATGACTTCACCGTGTTGAGTGATATTCTCGGTGATGAAGATCATCTCGGTGATATGGACTTTAAAGTTGCCGGGACTGAAGCGGGTATCTCTGCTTTGCAGATGGATATCAAAATTGACGGTATCACCAGCGAGATTATGGAAATGGCACTGGCGCAAGCCAAAGTAGGCCGTTTGCATATCCTTGATGAAATGAGCAAAGCGATTTCCTCTGCACGTGAAGAGATGTCTGAATTCGCACCACGTTTTATGAGTATCAAGATCAATCCTGAGAAAATCCGTGATGTGATCGGTAAAGGTGGTGCGACCATCAAGAGCATCACCGAGCAAACAGGTGCATCAATTGATATCGACGACAGTGGTCTGATCAAGATTGCTGCGGTTGATATGGCTGCCGGACAAGCTGCTAAAGATATGATCGAGCAGCTCACAGCGGATATTGAAGTCGGTCGAGTCTATGAAGGAAAAGTTGCCAAAATCATGGATTTTGGTGCTTTCGTAACGGTCTTGCCTGGTAAGGACGGACTGGTACATATCTCGCAAATCTCTCAAGAGCGCGTTGAGAAAGTCAGCGACAAGCTCTCAGAAGGCGATGTTGTTAAAGTAAAAGTACTGGAGCTGGATCGACAAGGTCGTATCCGTTTGAGTATGAAAGAAGTGACCGAAGAAGAGGCTTAAATCTTTAGACGTTTTATAAACTTTAGACGTTTTAGAAAATAGATTCTTTTCTGGTTAAGAAAAAGCGAGGCTTGTCCTCGCTTTTTTGTGTCTA
>CAZUAW010000121.1:0-6693 GCA_964618535.1 uncultured Thiotrichales bacterium | reverse complement strand
TTTTCTCTATGTCAGCGATGGCTGTCGCGCCCGTCCCCAGTTTTGAAATATTTCCGAGTGATGATGGTACGCAACAAGTTTTTAGCGCCGCGGCTACCCGTGATCCTGATGGTGGAAATTTCGTTACCTTTACGTACTTCTGGCAGTTCTCTCCAGATCCTGGTGGCAACAATAGCCGTATATCACCATTTGTCACTTCTAGAGCATTACCGCCGGGTACTTACACTGCGACACTGACGGTTACCGATGATGAGGATGAAACGGCATCCACCAGTCGGACATTTACGGTTGGCGGGGAGCCGCCGAGTAATAACCCGCCGGTTGCGGTCAATGATTTCGCCAGTGCCGGTAGCGGTGAAACGATATTCATCGGTGTGCTTTCAAACGATAGTGATCCTGATGGAGAAACACCGACGATTGCCAGTGCTACCCAACCATCAAATGGATCGACTGCTATCAGTGGTTCTTCTGTTAGGTATCAGCCTAACAGTGGTTTTTCCGGTACGGACACTTTTAGCTACACCATCAGAGATGCTGCGGGCGCAACTAGTTCAGCACAGGTTGCAGTCACGGTAAACGCTGCACCTAACCAATCACCGGTGGCAGCCAATGATTTTGCACAAACCGATGCGGATACGGGTGTTAACATTAATGTGTTGTCCAATGACAGCGATCCTGATCAGGATCAGCTGTCGATTTCCCGTGTTGATTCACCGCAAAATGGTACTGCGAGTGTTAATGGTGGATCAATCTTCTATCAACCAAGAAATGGGTTTTCGGGGAATGATTCATTTCGTTACACCATTAGCGATGCTGGAGGCTTAACCAGTTCGGCGCTAATATCAGTCACCGTTCGCCCCAGGCCGCCGGAAAATGATGCGCCCATAGCAAGGAATGATTCAGCGCAGACTGATGCGGGGAGTTCCGTCGATATCTTTGTATTGTCAAACGATGGTGATCCCGATGGAGATACAATCTCGATTGTAAGTCGTACTCAGGCTGAGAATGGATTTGCACAGATTAGCGGCAATTCAATTCGTTACACACCCAACAACGGGTTTTTTGGGGTAGATCGTTTTACTTACACCATCCGCGATCCCGAGGGTTTAACTGCAACAGCAACCGTGACAATCAGCGTCATCGAAGACCAAAATCTTACACCCACGGCGGATTTCGGATTCACTGTCAGTCAATTTACGACAGCTTTTGATTGGCAGGGACAGCCAGGTGATGGCCGGACAGATTTTTCTTGGGAATTTGGCGATGGTGAGGTTTCCGCTGAGGAAAACCCATCTCACACTTACGGCGCACCCGGCAGTTACCCCGTCAAGCTAACGGTAATGGACGCAGATGGTGACCTAGATTTAGTAACCCAAGTAGTGGTGATTGCTGAGCCAGGTGAATTAATTTCTGACTTTTCTGCTGTAGCAACAGTAGGCGAACCACTCAGACGGGATTTCACCCTTTTTGGCGTGGATACTAGCGCTGGAGACTTGGTCTTTGCTTGGGACTTTGGTGACAGTACCGGTATTTCTACCGAACAGAATCCACAGCATCAATATGCCAGTGCCGGGACCTACACGGTGGTCATTACCGTGGTGAATAATGCAGGTAGAACCACTGTAATAGAGAAGGACATTATTGTTGGAGACACCGACGTTGCGCCGGATGATGAAGTTGCAGCAATCATTGACACAGCTGATTTTAGAATCCTAGAAGGTCAGACAGCGACTTTGTCCGGGCGTGGATTTCGGCGTGGAATCCCGAGCGGCGCGATTCACTGGCAGCAAATTCGACTAGAAGGTGAACCATTGGTGACACTTTCAAACAACAGCGATAATACCATTACCTTTGTCGCACCTGGCATTGATACGCTGGCTGGAGAAGATTCTGAAATTGAGCTGATTTTCGAAATGGTAGCCAGTTTTGTCGCTGATCCTACGGATCCTGATTCCGCTTTATTAACTGATGAGGCAAGGATCACGGTCATCATAGAGGATAACGGTATCACTGAAATACCCGCCGAATACACCACCACGCTGTCATCCGAAGATCAAACTCCGTTTGGCGTGAAGACCAATCAGGGCGCGTTGTATTTACTGAAGCCATTTTCGTTGCAACAAGCTGATGCAATAAACGCTACCAACCGCCCTCGCCGCGCACCGCTTGGGTTGGTGGAGCTGGAACTTCACCCCGATGAAAATGGAAGAGCTGTTATAGAGTTTCGTCTATTTGATCCGCTACCCGATGATTTCATCTGGTTTACCCACAGCGATGAAAATGGCTGGGAGGTGTTCCCTGATCCAGACTCAGCAGACTCAATCGTAATTAATCAAGACACGATCATTTTGACTCTGAATGACCAATTATCGCCTGAGACTCGCTCGCTCGCTGATCAAAGTACAAAAAATGGTATTATTCGTCTTCGCACAGGTCCTGGGGAGCTCAGTTTTCTTACCGAGTCAACGGCTACGGTAAGTTCGGGATCATTTTCTCTGATCACGCTGATAATGTTCGGTTTAGTCCGTATCTTCAGGTTCAACTTTCCCCGGATGTTTAAATTCCGGCAAAGACAGGCTCCATTTCCATGGAATTTCTAAAATTGTGACCTGAATCAAATGAAAATATAGGACTCAGCATAGAATCGCGGCTCGGTTCAATATTTCAATTTACTCGACCTGCTATTTTCCACCGGAAGGATTTTATGAAAGCTCGGAATTATCAAGTGCTAAACAAACTCATCTTACTAATTATATCGGTGTCCCTGTTTCTTTTAACCGGCTCACTAGTTGCAGCGCCGCCGGTAGTTACGGTGTCTGCGCCAAATTTTGGCTTGGGTGGGACAGTTGTTAACTTGACTGGTTCGGCTGAGGATCCCGAGGATTCTGCGCTGACTTTTTTGTGGACACAAATTCAGGGTGACACAGCAGAAATTAGCGATGCTGACCAGCCTAAGGCGAGTTTTCTCGCCCCATTTGTTGCTGCTGGGCAAACATTTATCTTTCGGTTAACGGTCACGGATGCTGAAAATGAAAGCGCATTTGCAGATGTTTCACTCGATATTGGGTTCACTGATCCACCAGTAGCTTCTATCTTTACTCCACCGACCACCGTGCTGGAAGGTAGTACGGTGAGCATCGGTGGGCAAGGGTTTTTTCTCGGTGAGCCGTTGACTGATTTGAAGTGGGAGCAGATTGCAGGCCCATCAGCGCCACTTTCTTCGACAACGGACACAAATGTTACTTTCGTCGCGCCAGAAATTAATAATTTATCTGGCACAAATGAAAAAGTTGAGCTTGAATTTCAGCTAACCGTTACGGAACCAGTCAACAACATTCAGGTTGCTGATACCGTTGTGATTACGGTTGAGGATAATGGTATTACCGCCAGTTTTGGAGATGGCTTTATTCCCACACAAACTATTGATGAAAAACCATTCGCTGCGCGCGCAACCACTGGGAACTTGGTGGGATTAGCTCCGTTTAGTCTTGCTAATGCGACGAATAACGCTAATTTTCAGCGTCCCAGAAAGACTCCGCTAGGCTTGATAAAGCTGGTTGCTACGCCTGACGAAAGTGGTGCCGCTGTGATTGAAATTAAGCTCACGGAAACACTTCCAGACGAATTTGTGATGTTTTCATACGCAGATGACTCAGGATGGCAGCAACTCGCAGATAGCCAATTTTCATTTAACATGGCTCGTGACCTCATTACCTTGAAATTACAAGATGTTATTGGTTCGACCAACGCAGGTGATCGTGATGACAAACAAGGCTTGATTGAAATTCTCACAGGGCCAGGTCAGGTGGGCTCGAGAGTCGTTGCAAGCTCCACTATTGGCAGTGGAGCACTTGGAATGTGGTCACTTATTATTTTTGGTGTGCTGGGAATGTTCAGAATCCTGACTGGCTTCATTAAACCTGGTTCAAGACTTACATCACGCATGAAGGAAATTTAATGTATTACCGACTTATAATTGTACTGTCACTGTTCATACTGTCTTCTGCTGCTCATGCTTGGGAAACAGAATATTATGCAGGGTTTAGCTTCGGCAATATCTCACTGGAGAAAGATTCGGCTGAAATTAAAAAAACGCTCGATGCCAGTCAATGGCCTGGTGCGATTGCTGAAGTAGGTGAGCCTGGCACGATTACCAAGGCTTATGCGGGCGCATTTATTACCAAGAGTATGGGCGTGCGGCTGGCGTATGTGAATTTAGGTGATGTGAACCTTGGCGTGGCAACGGGTGTACCTGCCGGAGACGAGCGAGAATTCGCCAATGCTGTGCTTAATGCGTTGCCTAACACGGGCGCTGGCGTTGCCATTTCTCTGCAGGGGAGATTCCCAATTTCAGATACGCTCATCATTCATGATTGGGCCGGATTATTTTTCTGGGAAAGCGAATCAAAATTAAATCTTTCCGAAACAAATTCGGCCTTGGCCGTTGTTAAAAGTAACAGTGGTGCAGATTTTATGCTCGGCGGAGCCATAGAATACGTCATCAGTAATCAGTTCGGTGTACGTCTTGAAGCCGAGCGGTACAATCAGGACGGTGATGGCGTTACAATGCTTGGTCTGGGCGCAGCGTATTATTTTTGATACTACTTTAGTACTCCAACAATATTATATAGGATGGAGTGCTAGCTTCCCGAATAGAGTTAGATGAGTTCTGTCATATCAGATGCTGACAAACTCAAACAAATATGAGAATATATTAATCTACTAATTTTAATATCTCCACCAACCAAAACTAAACCCAGCAAGCGATGGATTCTCTTAGCCGTTTTTTCCCTTTTTTAAAGTGGTTTCCACTTCCTCCTGGCGCATTTAGTGCCGATATGATCGCCGGTGTTACCGTTGCTCTAGTGCTCATTCCCCAATCAATGGCTTATGCCCAGCTTGCGGGGTTACCCGCATATTACGGGTTATATGCAGCTTTCCTGCCGGGCATTGTTGGTGCGCTTTGGGGATCATCCAAACAATTAGCCACTGGGCCGGTTGCTGTGGTGTCATTGTTAACCGCATCTGCCTTGATACCCTTGATAGGCGCTCCGGACACACTGACTGAGCAACAAATGATTGCCCGTTACGTTCCGGCGGCGATCACGATGGCGTTGCTGGTGGGATTGGTGCAGTTTTCTCTGGGTTTTTTCAGGCTCGGTGTGGTGGTAAGCTTTCTGTCCCATCCCGTGGTTGTCGGGTTCACTAATGCGGCTGCGATAATTATTGGCCTGTCTCAGCTAAATAAAGTGTTTGGCGTATCGATGGAGCGCAGTGAGCACTTCTTGAATGATATCTGGCACGTTGCACAACAGGTACCTAATACCCATATTCCGACGCTGATCATGGGTGTTTCTGCGTTTGCAATCATGTGGGGGTTGAAGCGGTATTTTCCTAAAATACCGGGTGTATTGGTAGCTGTGGTGTTGACCACGGTAGTCAGTTGGTTCATCGGTTTTCACGAAAATTTAGGTGGCAAGGTGATTGGCGTGATCCCCGAGGGTTTACCGACTTTTGAGCGTCCAAGTCTAAATTTGCAGGAGCTACTCAGTTTACTACCCAGCGCCATCGTTATTTCATTGGTGGGTTTTATGGAAGCCATCTCAATTGCCAAAGCAATGGCAGCCAAAACTAAAGACCGGATTGATCCGAATAAAGAGTTAATCGGTCAGGGATTGGCGAATGTGGTGGGTAGCTTTACTCAGTCCTATCCTACTAGCGGGTCCTTTTCCCGTTCCGCAGTGAATCTGAATGCTGGTGCCATGACGGGCATGTCTGCAGTTATTACTGGCGTGGTGGTGTTAATCACATTGCTGTTTTTAACGCCGCTGCTTTATCACTTACCCCAATCGGTTTTGGCAGCAGTCATCATGATGGCGGTCATAGGCTTGATCAATTTTAGGGCGTTCAAGCATGCCTGGTTATCTCATCGGCATGATGGCATTGCCTCCTTAATTACTTTTTTTGCGACATTGGGATTTGCACCACACTTAGACAAAGGCGTGATGGTTGGTGCTGGCGTTGCGTTGGGTTTATATTTATATCGGACCATGAGCCCACGGGTTGCAATCTTGGGTAGATACCAGGACGGCACTTTTCGGGATTTAAAAGTTCACCCCGACTTACCTACTGATCCTCGAATTATCGTGATGCGCTTTGACGGCTCTTTGTATTTTGCCAATGTTGCCTATTTTGAAGAAGCTATTCTCGGTGCGGTAGTGGATTTTCCTGATGCCAGCTATGTGTTGGTTATGGGTGATGGCATCAATGAGGTTGATGCCTCCGGTGAAGAGGTACTGCACAACCTAGTTGAGCGTCTCGAAGATAGTGGTGTCAACATGGTGTTTAGCGGCTTGAAAAAACAAATTCTGGATATGGCTAAACGCACGGGATTGTATTCCTTAATTGGCGCACAGAATATTCATCCAACCGAGGAAATGGCGCTGGAGAATATTTATAAATGGTTGGAAGTTGAGGAATCTGGAGAGCAGGACTTTCTCTGCCCTCTATTGCCCCGAGTCATCGTTGCAACTGAAGACGCAGGCTAGGAGGCTGTCCGAGAATAGAGAACCTACTACAAATCCCTCAGAAACCATTAACTGAGCCTATCAAAATCGTTAAATAGAACCACTATTCGCCTCTTTTGATAAACTCATTTAATGGCTCCTGAGTGATTTTCGCTACGGCTTCTAT
>CAZUAW010000120.1:0-6769 GCA_964618535.1 uncultured Thiotrichales bacterium | reverse complement strand
CTGTTTTAAGTGTTTAATGTAGGGGTTTTTCTTTCCCTTCATTTTTGAAAAATCGTAATGTTCTCTCATGATCGATTACTCCAATAAGCTTGCTCTTCATCTTTATCCGCTTTTCGAGCGGAAATGATTCTAACGACGGTTCTTCCTTTCTATAACAATGGCAAACAATCAGCGTGATCCCATTCAAACGCAAGTGCTTTCATAAGTACGTTGTACATACTTAATTATTCAGGTTCAATGAACGCATTCTGCTGCGTGATCATACTCAACTGTGACGTCGCCCACTTGAATTACCATTCATCACCCCCATTTTTTAGTCAGGCACAGCAAGTGCATAACTAATTGAAAGGTGATTATGATGATTTATACCAATGTTTTAGAACCGTTTTTCTTTTCTGGCGCACCTTCACAGCGCGCTGAAACTCAAACGGTAGCGAAAGTTTCTGGCTGGACGCCGGCAATTGATCTGGCGGAAAAGGAAGATGCTTATTTGCTGACAGCAGATGTTCCCGGCGTTAAGTTTGATGAGATTGATCTCTCTGTTGAAGAGGGCGTGTTAACGCTAAGAGGGGAGCGCAAGGTCGCTGAGAATGAGGAACGGACACGCGGTGAGCGACGTTTTGGTGCATTTGAGCGTAGCTTTACGCTACCTGAAACGGCTGATGTCGATGCGGTTAGTGCAAAATATGACCTTGGCGTGTTGGCCATTACAATTGCTAAAAAAGCCAAGCCAGAAGCGCGTAAGATCGAAATTCAGCATTAGTTCATGAAGCAAGCATGATTATGTAGGCTGAGAAATCGGTTTAGTTCGTGAGTTTTATATTCGTTTTATACTAACAGTCGGCGGTCATTGACCGCCGATTTTTGTAATTTCTATCCATTCAAACGCTAGCCACACAAATATGGAATACGTTGATTATTATAAAGTTTTAGGTGTCGATCGCTCCGCTGAGCAGGCTGATATTAAAAAGGCCTATCGCAAAATGGCGCGAAAATATCACCCGGACGTGAGCAAAGTCTCCGATGCTGAAGCCCGCTTTAAAGAGGTGGGTGAGGCTTACGAGGTGCTCAAAGATAAGGAAAAACGCGCCGCTTATGATCAGCTGGGTGCTAACTGGAAGCAGGGACAAAACTTTAATGCGCCACCCGAATGGGGTTCTCAATTTGATTTCGGCGGTGGTGGTGGTGCCCAAGGTAATGCAGGCTTTTCAGATTTTTTTGAGAGCATCTTCGGCGGCGGTGGGTTTACGCAACAGCCAGGTGGTGGTTTTCAGGGCGGTCGGGGTAGTTTTGCACAGCCCGGACAAAATCTGGAAGCAGCCATCGGCGTAACCTTATATCAAGCCTTTCACGGCGAGAAAGTTGCTGTACGCGTGAGCGATGGGCGTAGATTAAATGTCAAAATTCCTGCTGGCGTGAAAGATGGACAGAAAATCCGTCTTGCCGGACAAGGTGGAGAAGGTAGTGGTGGTGGGAAACGCGGTAATTTGATCATCAAGATCAGCATCAAGCCGGATCCCAATTTTAAGCTGAATGGCAAGGACATTGAGCTGACACTGCCGATTGCGCCGTGGGAAGCGGCATTGGGTGCTGAGGTGAAAGTGCCGACGCTCAGCGGCACGGTGCAGCTCAAGATTCCGGCAAATTCTAGCGCTGGCAAACGGATGCGAATCAAGGGCCGCGGTATGCCGGGAAAGCCTGCCGGAAACTTCTATGTGCGCCTCGAAATTGCCACACCGCCTGCGGATTCTGATGAAGAACAGGCGCTGTATGAACAAATGCGTGATACGTTTAAATTTGAGCCGCGTTCCAACTTAAATGTTTCGAGTTGAACCTCGATTGAATTCACATGTCTCTATTCCTTCTACTAAAAGGAGAAATACTCGCTATGGTTAAGCAAATCAAACAAACTTCACTCTCTATCTCATTCATTAGCAGCCTGTTTTTTGCATTGCTGATGATTATGCCTGTGGCACATTCAGGGCTACCCGCGGCCGTTGGTGGTCAGGCGTTACCGACGCTCGCGCCGATGCTGGAAGAAGCGACTCCAGCGATTGTACATATTGCGACACAGGGGCGAACTTCAGGACGCTCGCGCGCTAGCAGCGATCCTTTCGAGCAATTTTTTGGCCGTCGTCCAAGCAAACAACAACAAACTCGTGGACTCGGCTCGGGCGTTATTATTAATGCCGCAAAAGGCTTCATTGCAACCAATGCCCATGTTATTGAGGACGCTGATGTCATCACCGTGACACTCAAAGACGGTCGCAGCGTTGAAGCGCAGTTAATTGGTGCTGATCCAGAAGCGGATATTGCCGTAATTCGTATTGAAGCCGGGCAGCTAGCAGAAATCCCCCTCGCTAACTCAGATCTATTGCGGGTCGGTGATTTTGTGGTCGCCATCGGCAACCCTTTTGGGTTGAAGCAAACAGCAACCTCTGGAATCGTCAGTGCATTAGGACGAACGGGACTTGGGATCGAATCCTATGAGAACTTCATCCAGACAGATGCCTCAATAAATCCCGGCAACTCTGGCGGCGCGCTGGTCAACCTGCGCGGTGAATTAGTCGGTATCAATACTGCGATTTTAGGGCCAAACGGCGGCAACATTGGTATTGGATTTGCGATTCCGGTGAATATGGTCACTGCGATTACTGAGCAATTGATTGAGCACGGCGAAGTACGTCGCGGCAGGTTAGGTGTCGGCATTCAAGACTTAACCCCTGAGCTAGCAGCAGCTTTTAATTTAAAACGACGCGGCGGCGCAGTCGTTTCCCAAATTGAACATGGTTCGCCCGCTGATATTGCCGGTCTGGAAGTAGGTGATGTTGTCACCGCGGTAAACGGTGCGTCAGTTGCCAATGCCAGCCGTTTAAGAAACTCAGTGGGCATGTTGCGAATCGGAACCAAGGTAACACTCGATGTGCTTAGAGAAGGTAAAGCACTGAAAATCACCGCTGATGTCAAAGAACCTGAGCGGCGTGAAGTGGTTGGCAAACAGCTCAGCAAACGCTTAGACGGCGCAACTTTTGAAGATGCCGAAATTGATAACCAGCAGGCGGTGATCGTAACCTCTGTCGAGCCCGGCAGCCCAGCCGAACGCTCTAGTCTGGCAGAAGGTGATTTGATCATTTCAGTCAATCGAAGACGCGTCAGCAGCATCAGTGAAATGAAAGCTGCGGCAGAGATTAATGATAAAGCACTGCTACTCAATATTGTTCGTGATGGGCGCGGCTTGTTTCTGTTGATTCAATAGGAGCACTGTTCGGCTTCGCTTATCGCTCTATTGAGCGAGGCCGCAACTACCCTGGCGTATTTTTATCTACCCAGCGGGTTTTGCCGGATGTGAGTGTTTCCTGCTTCCAGAACGGTGCGCGATGCTTGAGCTCTTCCACCAGATATCGGTTGGCTTCAAACGCCTCCCGTCGATGCGATGACCAGACCGCAACCAACATAATTGGCTCTGCTGGCTGAATACTCCCAACCCGATGCACAATCAGGCATTCCAGCAATTCCCATTTCTTTTTCGCTTCTGCAATGATTCGCTCCAGGCTAGTTTCAGTCATACCAGGGTAGTGTTCCAGCGCCATTGTTTGAACCACATCGCCTTCGTTAAAATCGCGCATGGTGCCGACGAAGACTGAGGTTGCGCCATAGTCAGTGCGATTTTCAAATCTCTGCGCCTGAAACTCTGCAAGCGTTGCCCACGGATCGAGCATTTCTTCATCCAAAATTACAACGCTCATTTATCCTCCCGTTACCGGCGGAAAAAATGCCAGCTCATCATCAGACCTAACCTCCGTATCCCATGAACAATAGACCTGGTTTAGTGCAGCCAGAGTATTTTCAGGCAGCGAAATATCAGGATTCAAAGCCTGCCAGATTTCACTCACCGTACCGGTTGCTGAATTTTCAAGCTGCTCTTCAGATTTTCCAACCGTATCGCGCAGGCTTGCAAAGTATTTAATGCTTATCACTTTGGTTACAATGTCATCTTAAAGAAATGACATTCTAACGCCTATGAATACCAAACTCACACACTTCAACACCAGCGGCGATGCTCACATGGTCGATGTTGGCGAGAAATCAACCACACATCGAATTGCTGTTGCCGATGGCTGGATTGAGATGCAGCCAGAAACGTTGAAACTGATCGAGTCCGGCACCAGCAAGAAAGGTGACGTGCTGGGAATCGCACGCATCGCTGGCATTATGGCGGCAAAAAAAACTGGCGAGCTAATTCCACTATGCCATCCGATTTCACTCACGCATGTCGAAGTACGTTTTAACATCGATACAATCAACCACTGCGTACATTGTGAAGCGCAAACCGAAACACGCGGCCAAACCGGTGTGGAAATGGAAGCATTAACCGCTGTGCAAGTTTCACTACTGACCATTTATGATATGTGCAAAGCGGTAGATCGCAGCATGAATATGCGAGATATTCAATTAGCGAAAAAAACCGGTGGAAAATCTGGCAACTGGTCTCGCGACAATTAAGTGGGATAACCCAATGTTTAAATTAATTAAATGGATCATAGTCTTATTTCTGGTTTTACTGGTGCTCATTATCGGTAATGCTGCTGTCGCGATTGTGACAATTAACCCGAATGATTTTAAACCGCAAATTACCGAGCAAGTTAAAAAATCTACTGGACGGGATCTAACGCTCGCCGGTGATATAAGTTGGTCTTTTTATCCTTGGCTTGGTTTAAATTTAGGTAAAACCTCATTAGCCAATGCAGCGGGGTTTGGTTTGCAGCCCTTTGCTGAGATTGAAGAAGTCGATATTAAAGTTAAGCTACTTCCTCTTTTGAAAAAATCATTGCAAGCACGGCAAATTTTGATTCGGGGAGCTTCACTTAATTTACAGAAAAATTCTCAGGGCGTTGATAACTGGAGCGACCTTGCCAAGTCAGAAGAACAATCAACATCCTCGCCTGAAGAGCCCTCCAGCGTCCCATCAGATCTAAAGATCCATATTAATGGTGTGAAGGTTGTAAATGCGAAGTTACGTTTTCGCGATGCGCTGTCGGCTAGCGATATAGAAATAAATTCTCTCAACCTAACTACAGGACCGATTAAAATTGGACAGCCGATTAAATTAAATTCTGACTTTATATTTATTCAAAAAGGCCTAAATGTAACAGCAGACCTTTCCGCAAGTATTACTGCAAACCTCGATACCGGAAATTATAAAGTCGAAGATTTAAATTTAACCCAAACCATTCGTGGAGAAGGTTTTCCAGAAGCTGGAATTACCACGACACAAAATCTCAGTTTAAATGCTAATACCAACACACAAAAGCTAACTATCAATCCTATTTCTATAGAAGCGTCAGGATTAATACTGAATGGGCAGATAAACATAGATCAGTTTATCGACAATCCCAATTATACAGGTCATTTTAATACCAACACTTTTAACCCCAAAGAATTGTTATCAACGCTAGAAATTACGTTACCAGAGACTAGTAATAAAAATGCGTTCAGCAATGCATCGCTGGAATTTGATCTTCAAGGAACCAAAAACAGCATCAGCCTACGCTCACTACAAGCGAACCTGGATGAGTCCAAACTAAGTGGAGAGTTTAGTCTAAAAGATTTTACAACTCAGGCTATGCGGTTTAATTTTCTGCTAGATAAACTCATCGTAGATGATTATTTGTCAACCTCTAGCGCATCATCACCTAGCACTACTACTCCGGCCTCCGCCTCAGACAGTGACTCAGATAAAATTAAATTACCGTTGAAATTAATACGAAATTTAGATCTTGATGGCACCGCCAAAATAGAAAACCTCCAAGTGAAGAAGCTACAATTTACAGACTCAACTGTGTCACTAAAAGCAAATAATGGCGAAATTAGAATATCTCCGCTATCAGCAAAAGCCTATAACGGCTCAGCAATTATTGACGCTTCTCTTAATGCTCAAACGGATACGCCTGCCTATCGCCTTAAGGTTGACTTATCCGACGTTCGCTCGGAAGAAATTCTTGAAACATTATTAGGTGAACGCTACCTCAGCGGTACAGCCGGTTTTAAAGCCAATATCTCAACCAGCGCTAACTCAATTACAGGTTTACAGAAAAATCTTAACGGCAATTTTAGTGCTGCGTTTTTAGACGGCACCATTAAAGGCTCCAAATTATCCAATAAGATAAACGAAGCACGAAACTTCTGGCGCAAACTTTCTGGTAAGCCAACGCTCACAGAAGACATTACAAAAGATACGAAATTTTCCAGCCTCAAAGCCAGCGGCAATATCAACAACGGCATTGTGACCAATCAAGACTTAAAAATCTTAGCACCTGTTTTTCAGGCAAAAGGAGAAGGTAAGGTAGATCTGCCCAGCAAATCTCTAAATTACACCTTATCGTTAGCGGATGATGGTACGAGCGGCGCTCAGCGAACATTTATACCGCTACAAATCATCGGCCCGTTCGACGATCTGAGTTTTAGATTGCGCGGTGATAGCGTACTAAAAGACCGCGCGAAATTAGAACTGGATGCAAAAAAAGCGCAGCTAAAAGCCAAGCTCAATGCCGAAAAAACAAAGCTTGAATCAGAACTACAAGAGAAAGCGGCCGCTAAACAGGCAGAACTCGAAGCCAAAGCAGCTGAGAAAAGAGCCGAGCTAGAAGCAAAAGCACAGAAAAAGAAAGCCGACATCAAGGAAAAAGTTGATGAGAAAAAACAAGAACTGGAGAAAAAGCTCAAAGAGGAGCTAAAAAATAAGCTCAAAGGTATTTTTTAGTCATTTTAG
>CAZUAW010000119.1:0-6821 GCA_964618535.1 uncultured Thiotrichales bacterium | reverse complement strand
GCGACCCCAACCTTGGCAAGGTTGTGCTCTACCAACTGAGCTATTCCCGCTTGAGGGTGCGTATTATGGCGAAGTATCTGTTTGTGTCAAGTGATTCCACCACGTTGTTTTCGATTCCCTCAGCTCATTGCCGCTCTAACGTAGACGACCATTGACCAGAGCGTCAGTACGGCAGCAATCAAGATGAGTACAAAGCCGATTGTGTAACTGGGAAGGCCATAAAGAGGTTGCTCATAGAGAAGGAAGAACAAAGCAAACATTTGCACGGTTGTTTTTACTTTTCCCAGATATGAAACTTTCACTTTGTTCCTTTTTCCCAGTTCAGCCATCCATTCACGTAAGGCTGAGATGGTAATTTCTCGACCGATAATGACGACGGCTGCCAGCGCTAACCAGATGCCACCAAAGTGCTCGACAACAATGATGATGACTGCTGCGACCATGAGTTTATCGGCTACGGGATCTAGAAATGCACCAAATGGTGAGGTCTGATTGAGTTTGCGGGCAAAGTAGCCGTCAAACCAATCAGTGATCCCGGCAATGGCGAAGATGATGGCTGCAATTCGCCCAGAATTTTCAATGGACGAGTAAAAAACCAGTATCACCAGCGGTATGGCGAATATTCTGAGCAAGGTCAGCGTGTTAGG
The DNA here is from genome assembly GCA_964618535.1 of uncultured Thiotrichales bacterium. GTDB lineage: Bacteria > Pseudomonadota > Gammaproteobacteria > UWMA-0217 > UWMA-0217 > HyVt-560. Next base: position 6,174 of record CAZUAW010000119.1, on the reverse strand, counting down.
TATATTAAGGTTCACTTGGATTAGTTTCTGAGTTATTGATCTGAGTTATCGAATAGTGTTTTTAGATTTAGTCGTGATGATAGACGTCATATACCTTAAGAGCCAGTTTTCGGCTAATTCCTGAGATTTTTTGTAGCTCTTCTACACTGGCTCTGGCAATACCTTTGATGCCTCCAAACTCCTTTAGCAGACTTTGACGTCGTTTTGGCCCCAGCCCCTGTATTTCTTCTAATGTAGACTTTGTTCTCGCTTTGCCGCGTCTTGTGCGATGCCCGGTGATGGCAAAACGATGCGACTCATCGCGAATGTGCTGCACCAGCAAAAACCCAGTAGAATTTTGCGCCAGCGTCAGGCCATCGGGATGACTAGCAGTGAATAGCGTTTCGAGACCAGACTTCCTCCCTTCCCCTTTGGCGACACCAACCAGCGTTACGCCCTGAATCGCCAACTCATCGAAAACCTCTCTCGCCTGGCGGAGCTGACCTTTACCGCCGTCTACAAACAAGATATCCGGCATCGGAGCTTCTCCATTCGCCAAGCGGGTATAACGACGAGTGAGCGCCTGATGCATTGCCGCATAATCATCGCCTGCAGTAACCCCTTTTATATTGAAACGCCGATACTCGCTGGTTTTGGGCGCACCTTCTTCAAACACCACACAAGAAGCCGTCGTCGCCTCGCCGCTGGTATGCGAAATATCGAAACACTCCATCCTCACGGGGCGAGCCTCAAGATTCAGCGCTTTTTGTAGATCATCAACACGATTTTTCTGATTCGTCTGGGTTGCCGCCCTACTCTGTAGCGCCGCCAGCGCATTGCGTTCTGCCATCTGCAACCAGCGCGCCCGTTTGCCACGCACTGAGTCATGCAGAGTGACCCTTGAAGCCGCCTTGAGACTGAGCATTTCTTCAAATAAAGACTGCTCCGCTAATGGCTCGTTGATGATAATCTGCGCCGGAACCTCCCTGTTGCTGTAGTACTGAGCAATAAATGCTGCCAGCACCTCTGCCGGCTCTGCCTCCTTATCTGGCAGCTTGGGGAAGAAAGCTCGATTTCCCAAACTGTTGCCATGGCGGATAAAAAACACCTGAATGCAGGCTTTACCGGCAACAAGCTTTGCTGCGACAATATCGACATCACCTTTTGCGCCGCTTATATCCTGCTGCTGGCTGATTTTTCGAAGCAGTTCTATTTGATCTCGGTAAGTTGCTGCGGCTTCAAACTCTAAAGCCTGTGATGCTCGCTCCATTTGCTGCACTCTCTCGCCAATAATCTCCTGACTCTTGCCTTCGAGAAATCGAATACTGTCACTGACATCTGCGGCATAATTTTCCGGCTCTATTAAGCCAACACACGGCGCGGAACAACGTTTGATTTGGTGCTGTAAACACGGACGGGAACGGTTGCTAAAATAGCTCTCCTCACAAAGACGAATTTGAAAAACTTTCTGCAATTGATTCAGCGTAAATCGAACCGCAGCAGCGCTAGGATAAGGGCCAAAATATCGCCCTGTTTTCTGCTGTGAGCCGCGATGAAAACTGAGCCGTGGAAAAGTGGCTTTGGTGGTGACATAAATGTACGGATAGCTTTTATCATCACGCAGCAGAATATTGTATTTTGGTTTTAACGATTTAATTAAATTACTTTCTAACAGTAAAGCTTCTGCCTCAGTCGCTGTGATTGTTGTTTTGACTTCACCGATTTGTGAAACCATTTTCAGGATGCGAGTATTTTTATGCTGTTTGGTAAAATAACTATTAACGCGCTTTTTTAAATTAGCAGCTTTGCCAACGTAGAGCAGCGTATTGTCACCTGTAAACATTTGATAGACACCAGGCTTCTCTGGGAGTTGTTTACGGAAACTCTCTAATTTTTCTATTATTGAGGACTCCGACATGACTAACCTGAGATCAGTTTTGTTGCGCGTTGAAAAACCGCATCAAACATTGCAATCGTTAATCGACCAGTTTGTACGTTGTAGCGACTACAATGATAAGAATCAAGCATCTTGATTTCAGGCTTAATTTGATGCTCAGCCAAATGTGCAAATTTAAAGTCTCGCTGGATTAAATGAAATGATTTCAATATTGCATTATGTGCGATGCCGCCTAATGCGATTAAAATCACAGATCCCTGCAATGGCTGAAGCTCGGATTTTAAATAACGATTACAGAGATTAATTTCTCTGCCAGTCGGACGATTTTCAGGCGGTACACATTTCACCGCATTGGTGATTCGACAACCCATTAACTTTGAGTCTTTAGCAAAGCCAAACTTTTCCAATGTCGCAAATAAAAGTGTACCGGATTGATCGCCAGTAAATGGAATCCCCGAGGCATTGGCTCCATGCAGCCCAGGCGCTAGCCCGACGATAATCAAACGCGCCTGAGGATCACCAGATGCTGGAACAGGTCGATTATGATAATTGGGATATTGATGCGTTAAACGCTGTCTGTAGTGGTACAGACGCTGACAGCTACGGCATTCGGAATTAAAATCCATGCCGATATTTTATACTGATCACCTTAAAGGCGTATCTATTAATAGAGGCGCCCTTAAATATGCTGCCAATCAGAGAAACCGGTTGGCAAAAAAATGGGCTGTAAGCGAGAAACCCCGCTGACAGCCCATTTACCTGAAAACTCACATAAGCGCGAAATTGCGCGAATCAGCTGAGTTTTAAAGGCTTAGATATCAAAAACGTTGTGGCTAGCGATAGACCAATCCGTGGCTTCCTGCCAACGCATAGATTTCTTGAGTATCATCAACACGCAGCTTGTCACGAACGCGATGCTTGTAAGTGCTCACAGTTTTCGGGCTAAGCGCCAGTCTGCTGGAAATTTGCAATGGAGACTCACCCTGACTCAGCTGCAACATCACCTGCATTTCGCGCTCTGACAGTCGATCCAAAGGAGATACTTCGCCGCCTGGCAGCAATGAGATTGCGATTTTCTGCGCAATTTCAGGACTGATGTACTTTTCGCCATTCTGAACGCTTGAAACTGCATTGGCGATGCTTTCTCCACTAGATTTTTTGGAGACAAAACCGCCAGCTCCAGTTTCTAGCAATCGGCGTGGAAAAGGCCCATCTGAATGGATCAGCATAATAACAATGCCTACCCGTGGAAAATTCATACGTACTTTATCGATGGCTTCAAAGGCTCCATGCCCACCAATTGACAAGCTCATTAATACGACATCTGGCTGATCCGCCTTAACGGCATTGACCACTTCATCGCTAGTAACGCACTGCTGTACGATTTGGATATTTTGAGTTTTAAATGCGGATAAAACTTCGTTATTGTCAAATTTTTTATCATCCGCGACCAGTAACTTAATCATTGTCTCTCCCTGTGTTGATAACGCCCGAGTTTATTTGAACCGGAAGGAAAGATTATAAGTGAATGAGATTTACCTCAAGGGCATCTGACGCTACAAGCAGCAAGCAGCATGGTTTAAGTGACAGACGAGCCACACCAACACGATTCACGTGAACTCGATCTCATTCCAATAGGCAAACCAACGCTTTTTTTCAGATACTTACGGACTTTATTCGCATAAAAAGAAGGATAAACGGTGCTATTTGAACTGCTTAGAGCTTTACCAGTGCTGAACCCCAGGTAAATCCGCCACCAAAGCCTTCCATTAATACCGTTTCACCGGGCTTAATTTTTCCGGCTCGCACGGCATGATCAAGCGCTAAAGGAATAGATGCTGCTGAAGTATTGCCATGCTCATGCACGGTGACTACAACATGATCCATGTCCATGCGGAGTTTTTTGGCTGTCGCCTGGATAATTCGAATATTTGCTTGATGCGGCACCAACCAGTCGATGTCTGACTTTTGCATGTCATTCTGTGCCAGCGTTTCATCAACGATTCTACCGAGGGTTTTCACCGCCATACGGAACACTTCGTTGCCTTTCATCTCGATATAAGCGTTGCCAGCCAAAAGCTCATCGTAAGCGCTAGAGACTCCAACCGGAACCTGAAGCAAATCGGCATAGCTACCGTCAGCATGTAAATGGGTGGAAAGAATACCTGGTTCATCGCTGGCTTCGAGAACCACTGCGCCAGCGCCATCACCAAACAATATGCAGGTGCCTCGATCGGTCCAATCGACAATGCGCGAAAGCGTTTCTACGCCAACAACCACGGCACATTTGTGAGAACCTGAGCGAATAAATTTATCCGCTATGCCAAGCGCATAGACGAATCCAGTACAAACAGCCTGAATATCAAACGCTGCGCAGCCGTGAATATCGAGTTTTTGTTGCAACAGACAAGCGGTGCTGGGAAAAACCTTATCGGGCGTAGTGGTCGCTACAATAATCAGATCAACATCTTCAGGGTTTTTTCCTGCTGCTTGCATCGCGCGTCGAGCCGCTTGCTCAGCTAGATCGCTGGTGGTTTCTCCGTCAGCTGCAATGTGACGCTTGGTGATACCGGTGCGCTCACGAATCCATTCATCGCTAGTATCGACCATTTTTTCCAGGTCGTGATTATCGAGCACTTTTTCGGGCAGATAACCCCCTGTGCCAGTAATACGTGAATACATGCGTTTCTCCTGGTTCAAACAATCGTGGAATCAAATGTAGCCAGTTCAAGCGACAGCAGATCTGGCCTACATTAAATTACTGAGTCAATGCTTGTTCTACCTCAGCACCAATTTTTTCTGGGATGTTCTGGCGCGCTTCGAGGCGAGCGATTTTAATTGCGTTGGCAAATGACATTTCATCTGCCCCACCGTGACTCTTGATCACAACTCCTTTCAAACCCAACAGGCTGGCACCATTGTAGCGTCTTTTATCAATACGATGCAGAAACGCTTTCAACACAGGTTTAGCCGCCAAACCAGCCAGCTTAGTCATCGGGTTGCGCAGGAACTCTTCTTTCATATAGGTTTGAATCATTCGCGCTAAACCTTCGCTGGTTTTCAGCAAAACATTACCTGCAAAACCATCACAAACGACTACGTCTGCCCGATCAGAATAGATGTCATCTCCCTCAACAAAACCAATGTAGTTGAGATTGCTGTTGGTCAGTAGCGCACCGGTTTCTTTCACCACAGGGCTGCCTTTAATGGCTTCAGCGCCGACATTGAGCACTCCGATGCTGGGATTAGGATTATTATCCACTGCAGTCGCCAACGCCGCCCCCATCACTGCAAACTGGAACAACTGCTCGGAGGAGCAATCAATATTCGCGCCCAAATCCAGAATATGGGTATGCCCGCCCAAAGCAGGCAATGCGGTACAAATTGCTGGTCGTGAAACCCCAGGGATCATTTTCAGCACAAACTTGGCTGTCGCCATGAGTGCACCGGTGTTGCCAGCGCTGACACAGGCATTTGCCTCAGCCGATTTAACCAGGTTGATGGCGACGCGCATGGATGAATCTTTTTTATTGCGTAAAGCCAGCGCGGGCGATTCGTCCATCTCGACAATCTGTGAAGCATGCTGGATGCGCAACCGGTTGTTATCTGCATCAGGCTGGCAGTCCACCTGCTGCTGGAGCGCCTGCTTATCGCCAACCAAAATCAGTTCAATATCATCAAACTCTTTCAATGCCAGTAACGCGGCGGGGACGGTGATTTTAGGGCCAAAATCGCCGCCCATTGCATCCAGTGAAATTGTGTAATTAGTACTCAAACAGAGATTTCCTACAGATGAAAACGACAACAGGCGCTGCTGCGCCTGTTGTCAATGATGATAATGCGGAGGTTCGCCCAGCAAGCTGGACTCCTACAAGCGTAGTTCCGATGGAACTTGGAGAAAAAGTAGGGGCCCAACTTACTGAGCAAATTCTTAAACGCGAAAATACTGAGCGCTTAATCCTCGTCTTCGTCTAACTCTTCATTAGCAGCCTGAATCACTTGACGACCGCGGTAAAAACCATCGGGCGTCATATGGTGGCGACGATGTAGCTCACCAGTAGTTGAATCAGTCGATAATGTTGGCCCACTCAACGCATCGTGCGAACGACGCATACCGCGTCTTGATGGGGTCTTTCGGCTTTTTTGAACAGCCATCTTATTGCTCCAGTACTTTAGTTAATTTGGTCTAATCAATGTTTCTTCAAGGAAGAAAGAACCTCAAAGGGATTCTCTCTTACCACTAATTCGTCCGCTTCTTGCCAGCCTTTCCAGCTGCAATCAGCCTCATTACTATGTCT
>CAZUAW010000118.1:0-6875 GCA_964618535.1 uncultured Thiotrichales bacterium | reverse complement strand
CTAGCAAGCTTGTTGCGATGACGAATACGGCTCCGCCCACCAATACTCTGTTAGGGCAGCGCAGGATTGAGATGTCTTTGAGCATGCCAACAAGACCGAAAACGGCGAAAATAATGATAAATGATGCTGCTGCAGCCGTTTGAGATCTACTCAGCACGCCTGTGGTGATCATTGCCATGAATATGAATGAGGCAGTGATCAATAGTCCGATCAACAGTTGATTGGGTACACCGCATTTTTCTGACGCTGTGAACATACGTTTCTCCTTCCACTTGGAATTCAATATTATGAATTCGTAATATTGAGATGTCCGCATTCTAACATGTTTTGAAAAAGAGACAAACGGTTGTTTGAATTTTGAGGAGGAGTTAACAATTTGTCTCTTATTCGCAACAAATCTGTGACGTAGTTATCAGTTATTACCGAGTATCCGAAAATAAAAACCACTGGTGTATTTTTCACTAAAGTGAAAATTTCAGATACAAGTCAACTGTTTGTAGTGAGACAATGGCCAGATGAGTAGCAATAAGATCTTGAGTCGACTAAAGAAATTTCCAATGGCATTGATACGCGATTTTTCTCATGGGCGGATGAACCTGTATGCCATGAGTTTGGCGTATATAATGCTGTTGTCACTGGTGCCGCTCTTGGCGCTGAGTTTCTCGGTGTTACAAGGGTTTGGTGTACACAATCAGCTGGAACCACTGCTGCTGAATTTACTGGCACCGCTGGGAGAACGTGCTAACCAGATCAGCGCACAGTTGCTGGAATTTGTCAGCAATATGAAAATCGGTGTGCTCGGTGCCGTCGGATTGGGAATGTTGCTGTATACCGTTTTTTCCTTGATGCAAAAGCTAGTTGGTTCGATCAATTACACCTGGAATACACGTCACGGTAGACCCATTCGTCAGCGTATTACGGACTATTTTGCACTGTTGCTGATCGGGCCTGTCTTGATGTTTTCGGTGGCAGGGGCAACCACTACCGCGCTTGAGTTACCATTTTTGCAGTCGATTCTAGAAGTTGGGTTCATTAGCCAGGCGCTACGAATCATCATTATCTGGCTGCCAATGATGTTGATTGTCCTGGCGCTGAGCTTTATTTACTGGTTCCTACCGGGCGTTAAGGTGCGTTGGTACGCTGCATTGTCGGGTGGTTTGATTGCGAGCTTGTTATGGAAACTGCTGGGACTGGGTTTTGCCATATTTACGGTTAGCTCGACGAAATACACAGCAATCTATTCTGCATTTGCGACTTTATTGCTGCTGTTGATCTGGATGTACCTGAGCTTTCTGACCTTATTGCTAGGTTCCAGAATTGCTTATTATATTCAGTTTCCTGCATCGCTTGATGGGGTTGGCAAGGATGATTCCGCCTCTGTGAGTGGCTATCTGGGGCTGAAATTTCTCTATAAAATAATGGCTGCGTTTCAATCAGGAGAAGGGGCAGTTTCTGTTCGGGATCTGTCCGTTGATGCCAATGAATCAACCCAGCAGGTCACCGCGACACTGCAAAGACTTGAAAAATCTGGTTTGATCGTGCTGGTTGATGCGGTTGAGCCAGCTTATTTACTGGCGCGAGCACCAGAGTCTATTCGGTTGGCAGAAGTGCTGAGGGTTTTGCAAACTGCCGGTCTGCCAGAAGAAGGCAAAGATGCAGCTGCTGATATTATTCATCGCGAAAGGCGAGCAGTGGACAAAGATTTGAATACAGCCACGCTAAAGCAGTGGTTTGAAAATGATATGAAATTAGATGGAACTTTAAGCGAATAGGCAATCTAATGGTCTTACGAAATATTATAAATATCAGTAGACCCGACATATCACACGGAAAAGGAGTGAACTATGGGTAAGGAAGACGATAAGCATTTCTTGCAGGGTGAGCGCCCTGAAGAAGATCTTGAACAGAATGAGCCAGACTTTTTGGCGGAAACAGCAGAAAAAGGCATCGATTCATCCGTTGCTCCACTGCTGCTAATTCACACTTATTTCAGTCAGCTAGCCAATCTGAAAGGATCTGCCACAACTCATCCAGAAGTTAATTTCTCATTAGCAGAATTTGGCAGCATACCCAATCTTACGCAGAAAGCCTTTCGGGTAGAGCAGTTATTCTCTGATGCGGGCTCTGAAGTATCTTTGCAGTTCCATTTATCGCGAGAACAGCCTGCTAGAATCGAGTATCCGTTGTTTGAAGACGATAAAGATGTGCCAACCTTGTTGCGCCATGACGGAGTCATTGTATTATCGTCACGTGTTCGGGTCTCTTCGAATAATCAAAGCATCCTGTCGATGGAGATTGCTGGAGATATCCCTGTATCTCTGGTGTTTCGTGGCCAGCTGGGTGCTGACTATTTGTTGCTGAGAACTCAAAATGTAGGGTCAATAGGTCGCTGCGCTTACCGTATTGATTCCGACGATGTTGATGACGCGTTTTTCACCGCTTTGGATCAGTTTTTGAGCTTTGAAAACCAGGCGTTTTTGAAACTGCTTGTGAAGATTGATCCACAAGAACTTGTGCCAGCGCCACCACCAAAGCTAGAGCAAACCCTACAGTCGGAACCTGTTTCTGCCAATATACTCACCTTTGATTTAAGTAATCGCCCTCGCCAGAAAGTGCTCACGCTGGTGTATCAGGAGCAGCAAAGCCTGTTTCAGGATGATAACCCTGTCTGTAGAATCGGCCGAAGAATGCCGGCGGATATCCAGATTCGTTCACGCTTCGTCTCACGTGAACATGCCACGGTGATTCTTGATAAAAAGCAATTTACCCTCCGTGACCACAGTAGCAATGGCACCTACATTCGTCCTGATGGCAAGCCTACCTTCATGTTGCACCATGCCTCGCAGAAGCTTTCTGGCAAAGGGGTGATTAGTCTGGGTGAAGAGATATCGGCTGATAATCCAGATATGATTTATTACGATATCGAGTAGTTTTCTTAACTTTTGGTTTGTCGAGCGAGCTGAAGTCACTTTACGAATAAAATGGTGGCTCTCCCTCTGGTCGAGTCTTAAACCGTCGATGCACCCATAAATACTGAGCTGGAAATTCCCTCACCATATCTTCCAAAACCTTATTTACCGTGGTTGCGTCTGCAATCTCATCACTCGTCGGAAAATCCTCTAACATCGGAAGAATACGAACCTCAAACCCCTGATTGTCCGGCAGACGAATTGGGAAATATGGCACCACTGCTGCGTCTGTTTTATGCGCAATTTTACCGGTCGTTGGAAGCGTTGATGTAGCAATCCCAAAGAAATCTGCGAACACCGTATTTTTACGCCCAAAATCTTGATCTGGCGCATACCAGGTGGGTAAGTTCTCTTTCAGACCACGAATGAAGCTGCGCATATCCTGACGCACAAATAAGCGATACATAAACCGTTCGCGACCACGCCGGATGATGGTTTCCAGCAGAATATTTCGGTTACGTTTGTACATCACCTGCATAGGGTGCTTAGTATTGCTAAGTGCCTGACTTAAAATGATCCCACCAATGTCCAGCGAGGTCATGTGACCGGTCAATAAAATTACGCCTTTGCCCCTTTTGAGCGCAGCGTCCAGATGCTCCATACCTTTAATTGTTGCAAGTTTTTGTAGCGATTTTGGTTTTGCCCACCAAGATAGCCCTGTATCCAATAGCATCATACCAAGCTCGTCAAAATGCTCATCGAGTACCTGTTGATGTTGTTCAGCAGAGAGGTTTGGGAAGCATCGCTGAATATTAATTTGGGCGATTTGCCGACGTTTAGCAGAGAGTCTCTGGCTTAATCGGCCAATTCGACGTCCTAGAGCTGTTTGCGCGGGGTAGGGTAATAAAATGATCAGGCGTAGTATCGCCAGCCCGACCCAGGTGAGCCAGTATTTTGGTTTGATAACTTCCGAAAAAGGAAAGGGAGTGCTTTGTTGCAAAAGGGCGTTTGTGTTTGTGAGATCAGCGCAGCAGGGCAGAAATAGACTTAAATTGCTCATGGTTGGAATCACGCAGCCATTCAAACAGAATGGATTCAGTGGGTGTGGCGACAACTTCTGCCTGATGGAGGCGATGTAAAGCGCTCTTCCAATGCGCTCGACGTTGGGAGCTGATTGCATCATCGGCGACGAAAACTTCATAGCCATCTGCTTTGAGTTCAAGTGCCGTTTGCAGCACGCAGATATGAGATTCCATACCGGCAATGATGATTTGTCTCTTATGCGAATCACGAATGACTTCCATCAATTCATCCGAGCCGCAGCACGAGAACCGAGTTTTATCAAAGTACCGCGCGTCCTCTGGCATGACATCTTTAATCTGCGCCACCGTGTTGCCGAGTCCGGCAGGATACTGCTCGGTATATATCATGGGGATGTCGAGCAATTTAGCGGCAGTAATCAGCGTCTCCGTATTGTCGAGGAGGCGTTGCCTTGAAGGCTTGGGCATTGCGGCAAAGAGTCGATCCTGAATATCAACGCAAAGTAGCAGGCTATCGTGTTGGCGGCAGAGTGGGGTCATAGTAGTGTCCTCTCATTTGTGACACTACGACCCATTATTACAACCAGTCGTTGGTGTCTATAATATCTTTTTCTGACAGAGTACCAGCTGCTTGCTTTAAACGGAATGTTTGCAGAATGGTGTCGTAACGTGCGCGCGAGTAGTCGCGGCGTGCTCGATAGGTTTCTCTCAGCGCCAAAAGTACATCTACCGCAGTTCGTGTACCGACTTCAAATCCGGCTTCTGCTGTCTCATGAGCCGATTTGGTTGAAGCCAGCGCTTGCTGTAACGCTTTAACTCGGCTAATGCCCGCTACAGTAGTGAGATAGGCGGCTCGGGTCTCGCGGATGGTAGCTCTGCGTTGCAGCTCAGTTTGCTGGCGAGCCTGCTCAAGCGTCAGCTTCGCCTGAGTGGTGCGGGATTTCACCAAGCCACCGGTATAAAGCGGCAGGTTTAGCTGTAATCCAATGATTGTGTCAGCGGACTTACCTTCATTAAATCCGCTGTCATCATCCTGTACGCCGTGTTCGGCACGCAATCCGATCGTCGGCAGATGCCCGGCTTTTTGCCGCGATACCTCTGCTTTGGATATGGCTTGTTGATGCTGCGCGGCTCTCAGAGCAACGCTATTCTTCAGTGCGATGGCAACCCATTCTTCGATGTTAGCGGGTTGTGGGTTGGTAGGTGAGAAAGTGTCAGAAAGCGGCTGTAGATCAATGGGTAGATGCCCCACCAGGATTTGTACGTTTTCCAGTGCGATGTTGTACTGATTCTTCGCATCGATTTCTTGCGCGATAGCCAGGTCGTATTGAGCTTGCGCTTCTTTCACATCTGTAATCGCGATCAGACCGACTTCGAAGCGTTCTTTCGATTGGGTGAGCTGGCGTGCAATGGCTGTTTTTTCTGCGCCGGCGAACTGCATATTATCGACTGCCGATAACGCATTGAAGTAGCTTTCTGTCACATCGAGAATCTGCTTTTGACGAGCAGCAACGATGTCTGCTTCGGCTTTATCAACCTGACTGTTTGCTTGTTTGAGTTGCTGGCTTAGGCTTCTGTTATAGAGTGTTTGATCCAGTCTGATGCCGTAGTTGTTGCGGATAAAATCACTATCACGGAAGAAAGCACTGGTATTCGCTGAGGTATCAGAAAAAGTTTGGTCGTGGCGTTCGATCCCTGCATTGGCGGTAATCTGAGGCTTTAGTGGTGCTTTAGCCTGAGGTTTTGCTTGCAGTGCGGCGCGATAACCTGCTTCGGCAGCGCGCAATGAAGGGTCTGATTGCTGTGCCTGTTTGTAAATATCAAACAGGTCTTCAGCGCCTGCCAAAGGTGATGCAAGTAAGATTGACAGCGAGAGAATAGATACCGAAACGCCGGTAAGGGTTTTGCTCATATTCATAGGTTGATTCCATGTGGCCACTACAGACCACAACATAAATAGATAAGAGTAGTATATTAGAAAAATCTAATTTAGAACAGTCGGTGAATGTCACCAGCGATTCACTCATTTATAGTCGATATTTCCAGATGTTGTTGCTTCCCTGAATCTGGAGTAGTGAATAATTGCGCCCACTCCATTTGAATGCAAGTAACTAATCGTCATTTGGGGTAGGAATTCGGATAAGATTCTCAATTCGACTGAATACAGAATAAAGGTTTTAATTTATGTGTGGTATTTGTGGCGAATTCCGCTTTGACGGACAGTTTCCAAAATCTGAGCGGATTGACAAAATGCTGCACCAGCTGCGCCCAAGAGGGCCAGATGATGAAGGGCATTATGCGCTTGGGCCAGTCGCTTTGGGTCACCGCCGACTCTCAATTATTGATTTGAGCCACAAGTCACACCAGCCGATGGTGGATATTAGTACCGGTTTGTCGATTGTTTTCAACGGCACAATTTACAACTATCCAGAGCTGCGTGAACAGTTAATTGGCCTCGGTCACCACTTCAACTCGCAGGGCGATACGGAGGTTATCCTCAAGGCTTATGCGCAGTGGGGCGAGTTCTGTGTTGAGCGTTTTAATGGCATGTTCGCGTTTGCTATCTGGAATCAGCGTGACGAAACGCTGTTTGCAGCGCGTGACCGGATGGGGATCAAGCCGTTTTATTTCAGCCAGACCCAGCAACGTTTTCTATTTGCATCTAACACGCAAGCATTGCTGGCGACAGGTAATGTGGATACGGGGCTGGATTCGGCGGCTTTGCACAATATGTATTCCTTGCATGCGGTAGTGCCAGCGCCACGTACAATCCTCAAGGGTGTGCGCAAACTGGCTCCAGCGCATTGCATCACGATCAATCGCTTGGGCCAGGTGCAGCAACGCCGTTATTGGTCTTTGAGTGCGAGGCGACCTGCTGAGCAATATGATGCGGTGGAATGGCGTGAAAAGATTCATCAAGCATTAA
>CAZUAW010000117.1:0-6956 GCA_964618535.1 uncultured Thiotrichales bacterium | reverse complement strand
TCAGCGCTGAACAAATCGAAGCCTTTAAGCAAGATATCGAAACTGTGCCACTTAAGTCACGTGAAAAAGCCCTGTTGATTTTTGTACTCAAAGCAACTGAAGACACGCAAAGCACCACAGCAGCAGATATAGAAGCTCTCCGCAATCAAGGCTGGGCCGATCACGAAATACTCGATGCGATGTATCAAGGCGCTCAACAAGTCGCCGCTGATATGTTGTTTAATACCTTCCAAGTTAAAAATGATTAGGAAAATGACGATGAAATATTTGATTACTCTATTGCTTGCATCACTCATGGCTCCAGCCGCTTTCGCACAAACAGATGAAGAAAAAGGGCTGGAGATTGCCAAAGCAGCAGATGCATATGATGAAGGGTTTGTCGATTTTGTTGCCGATATGGTGATGACTTTGCGAAACCGAAAAGGTCAGGAGAGCGTTCGTCAAATTCGCATTCATACATTGGAAGTCACCAATGAAGGTGACAAGAGCATGTCGATTTTTGATGATCCTGCGGATGTGAAAGGCACTGCCATGCTGACCTTCACACATGGTCTGGAGCCAGATGATCAATGGTTATATTTACCCGCGCTTAAACGCGTAAAACGCATTAGCTCACGTAACAAGTCTGGCCCATTTATGGGTAGCGAATTTGCTTTTGAAGATCTTGGATCGCAGGAAATTGAAAAATACAGCTACAAATTTTTGCGCGAAGAGGCTTGTGGTGACTGGCAGTGCAATGTCATTGAGCGTAAGCCACTGTACAAACATTCCGGCTATACCCGTCAAACGGTGTGGATGGATAAGGATCAGTTTCGCGTTGCTAAAACTGAATTTTTTGATCGTAAAAACTCGCTACTCAAGACATTGGAGTTTAGTGGTTACAAGCAATTTCTGGATCATTACTGGAGACCGGGGAAAATGGATATGCAAAATCATCAGACCGGCAAAAGTACAACGCTTGAATGGAAAAATTATCGATTTCGTACTGGATTATCTGAAAAGGATTTTAATAAAAACAAGTTAAAGAGTCTGCGTTAGTTCTTGATGGCCAGCCAACCCGTATTCTCGAAGATTCTTAACCGGCAATCACTGTGAGAATCTATAAAAAATTATTGCTCGCTAGCTTGTGCGCGATGCTGATTCAACCAGCGATGGCGGCTCAATGGCGAGGTAATGTTGCGATGGAAGGACGTTTCTTTCCCAGCGATGCGTTGTATGGTCAGCAGGAGAATACTTTTCCCGCCATGTCGCTGGAAGCCGAATATAGCCGCAAGGTGGGAAAGTCTGGCAACACATTGACCATCACGCCTTTCGCCAGAATTGATGACTTCGATCAGGCGCGCACCCATGCAGATTTTCGTGAATTCAAGATACACATTTCCAAAGATGATTGGGAATGGCAGCTTGGTTTGATCAAGGTTTTTTGGGGCGTGACTGAGACGCAGCATCTGGTCGATATCATTAACCAAACCGATCAGGTCGAAAATATTGATGGCGAGGATAAGCTTGGTCAACCTGCGATTCATGCAACCTGGTATCCAGACTGGGGCACGATGGAGTTTTTCATTCTGCCCGGTTTTCGTGAACGCACTTTTCCTGGCGTCGATGGAAGGCTTAGAGGGCAGCTACCGGTCGATACGGACAATCCGAGCTACGAATCCAGCGATGAAGAGCAACATATTGACTTTGCTCTGCGCGCTGCAGGCACGGTGAAGGATGACTGGGACGTGGGGCTATCTTTGTTTTCTGGCACCAGCCGAAATCCGCAGCTGATTTTGGATACCAGCCAGCCACGACCACGGCTAATCCCACGCTATCACCAGCTGAATCAAGTGGGTCTGGATGTTCAAGCGACACTAGAAAACTGGCTGTGGAAACTGGAAGCGGTGTATCGGGATGAGGCGAATGAGTCCTACTCAGCCGCAGCGGGAGGATTTGAATATTCATTTTACGGCCTTGCCGGTGGACAATCTGATCTTGGTGTATTGATGGAATATCACACTGACAGTCGTGGCGATGATGCATCAAGCCCTTTCCAGAATGATCTTTTTATCGGTGGTCGATGGACCATGAATGACGCTCAGAGTACCGATTTTCTTGCCGGAGGTTTTTTTGATCTCGACAATGACACGCGTTCTTTTCGGATCGAGAGCAGTCGTCGTATCGGGCAAAATTGGAAAATTACAGCAGAACTTCAGATTTTTGATCGCATTGATACGCAAGACTTACAATTCCCACTGCGCAATGATGACTTTGCTTTGATCGAACTGGCTCGATATTTCTAGTATTCTCACACTTTCAATTGACTGGATTGGCTATGTCCGACCACAAGACACAATTCCTGCAACTCGCAATCGAGCGCGGCGTTCTAAAATTTGGCGAGTTCACACTCAAATCCGGACGAATCAGCCCCTATTTCTTTAACGCGGGGTTATTCGACCAAGGCAGTGATCTCGCCAAATTGGGCGAATACTACGCAGCAACCATTGTCGAATCGGGCGTTGAGTTCGATATCTTGTTTGGCCCAGCTTATAAGGGGATTCCCATCGCCGCAGTCACCGCTGCAGCTTTGTACGCTCAGCACGGCATTGACACTGCCTACGCATTCAATCGTAAAGAAGCCAAGCATCATGGGGAAGGTGGCTCCATCGTCGGGCGTGCACTGTCAGGGCGAGTGCTGATTATTGATGATGTTATCACTGCCGGAACAGCCATCAGAGAATCAGCTGATATTATCAAGGCTGCGGATGCATCGCTCTCAGGGGTTCTGATTGCGCTGGATCGTCAGGAAATCGGCAAAGGCAAAATCTCAGCCGTCCAGGAAGTAGAAAATGAGTTTGATGTGCCAGTCATTTCTATCGCAACAGTATCTGACTTGAGTCAGCTGCTTAGAGCGCAAAACAAAGACTCAGATGAGCAGCTGATTGAGCGCATGGATGCTTACCAATCACAATTTGGTGTACTGTAGAGACCCTGTAAATTAGACTTTGTGACCGAATCGGTAAGATTAATGCTTAGAGTATGAGTTAATAGCGCTATGCGAGTTCAATATACAAACGCACTAATTCCAGTTTTAGTTCTAATGCTGGTGAGCCTGCCTTCACTGGCCGGTGTCTATCAGTGGAAAGACTCATCTGGTGAGATTCACTACAGCGATCAAGTGCCGCCCGAAAACGCTACGAGAGGTCACAGCAAGCTCAATGAATTTGGGCAAACAGTTGAAGAAATCAGCCCCCAGAGATCTCCTGCACAGATTCAACTAGATAATGAGCTCGCCGCCATTGCAGCAGAGAAGCACCGCCAGAGCCAATTACAATCCTCAAAAGACCGTGCGTTGATCGTCACCTTCAGTGATGTTGCACAACTCGACAAGCTCCGAGATGAACGTATACGTCTACTCGACGCCACAATTAGATTAACCAAAAACAAGACCAATAAAATTGAGCTCTTGCTCGAAGAGGCAGAAAATCGCAAGATCCAATACGTTTCAAAAAATAGAACGCCGCCTAAGCAGCTGGGTATCAACATTCTTGAGTACGAGCGGCAACTTGCTAATCACTACAATCAAAATGCGCTAAACATTCAACGCAAACAGAAAATCATCAGCAAATTTGCTGCTGATAGAGTCCGGTTTCTAGAGTTGCAAGCTCGAAACTAACACTATCCGTTCACCAGCGTTCCCACACCTTCATCTGTCAATAACTCCAACAACACCGAGTGCTGAACCCGACCATCAATGATATGCGCGGTTTTCACACCCGCTCGAAGCGCGTCTAGCGCACAGTCAATTTTGGGTAGCATACCGCCATGTATGATGCCTTGACTTATCAACTGATCAACATCCTCTGCAGATAATCCGGTAACTAGTTTGCCTTGGTCATCCAGCACGCCAGAAGTATTGGTAAGCAAAATCAATTTTTCTGCTCCCAGCACCGATGCCATTTTTCCAGCAACAAGATCCGCATTAATATTGAGCGCGTCACCTTCCGGGCTAACACCGATAGGCGCTATTACCGGTATGAAGTCTCCAGAATCCAGCATCTTCACCACAGCTGGATCGATCTTAGTCACTTCACCTACGTGGCCAAGATCAATAATTTCATTCCCGGAAGGCGCATCAGAATCCTGTTTTATTTCGAGTCGCTTGGCACTGATCAAGCCACCATCTTTGCCAGTCAAACCGACTGCCCGACCCCCGTGCTGATTAATCAAATTAACAATTTGTTTGTTCACCAGACCACCAAGCACCATCTGCACGACGTCCATGGTTTCACTGTCGGTAACGCGCATGCCTTTCACAAATACCGACTCTTTACCCAACCGCTTTAGCAAATCGCCAATTTGTGGGCCTCCACCGTGGACGATCACTGGATTGATTCCCACTTGTTTCAGCAGAACAATATCGCGCGCGAAACTACTTTGCAGAAGCTCATCAACCATCGCATTGCCGCCGTATTTTACAACGACCGTTTTACCCGCATAGCGTTGGATGTAAGGAAGCGCTTCAACCAAAATTCGCGCTGTATCGACAGCGTTGTGTTTACTCACTCATCTCTCCTGCATTTTTAGTACCACCTAACTTACCCACAATCCAAAGTAGAATAAATGAAACCACGCCGCCAATAGCTCCAAACAAATGCGAGTTCACCACCACCGGCCCACCTGACATTTCAGATGTGCCAGGGAGAGAACCCATCATTTGCTCATACATTAACTTGCCTACTATGGCGATAATTAACACTGCTGCAAATTTGAACTCCGTAGCCAATAGTCTCAGCCCGCCAGCTAGAAATAATCCATGCAACAAGCCTGACAAACCGACATACCAAATTAAATGCGGATTAAAAAGATAGAGGCCACAAGTCACGAATAGACCACTTACCAAAAAGATTACCAGCCATTCATACTGTTTAAAATCACCAATAAAAAACCACCAGACCATGAATAAGCCTGCCAGATTGAGAATCACATGACCCCAGCCCAAATGTACGTAGTTCCCGGAAATCAGCAGCCATAAGCTTCCTTGTTGAATGGCATGCCTGTCATAGCGTAGCTCAATATCCAGTCCGGTTGATTGAAACGCAATGGCAAGCACAGCAACAGTCACCGGAATCATCCAGGATTTTATAAATGAGGGGTTAATCATGATTCAGTCGGAGTTAAGGTAAACAGTTATAAACTGGGGCTAATATTAGATTCGGTTACTATATACTGAGTTCACACCCATCAACAGTGTCCTAGGAGCCTGTCTGAGAATAGAGAGCCTACTGCAAATCCCTCAGAAACCATTAACTGAGCCTATCAAAATCGTTAAATAGAACCACTATTCGCCTCTTTTGATAAACTCATTTAATGGATCCTGAGTGATTTTCGCTACGGCTTCTATTCTCGGACAGGCTCCTAGAAGCACTGTTTTAGCCGAATTACCGAATTTTAATGCTTTTATTTTTAAGGAGTTTCAACAATGAAAAAACTCATCGCTACTGCCATTCTGGCTACCCTTCCAGTCTTTGCCACTGCGGCTCCAGGAGAAACCGCCTGGTCAAACAAAGACGCTAGCGGAAACGTCTCTTTAAACTTTTATGTGTTTTGGTCAAAAACCTGCCCTCACTGCCACAAAGCGTTGCCCTTTGTGAAACAAATGGCGCGGAACAATCCATGGATCAAACTTAAGTTAAAAGAAGTTACCGATAACAATGATAATACTAATGTAGATCAGTATATTCAAATGGCGAAAGCTGCTGGAACAACAGCAGGGGCAGTACCTGCATTCTTCTATTGCGGTCAAATTTATACAGGTTATGGCGAGAATTCGACCACTGGAGCATGGCTGCTAGAAGAGCTAAAAGCCTGCAAGCGAAATCCTGCAGAATTTGATATTTCTTTCTAGTACCTCCATTCCAACTTAATTTTGCCGACGGCGATCGCCGGGCGATATAACCTAATAGGCCGGTTCAAGCGACAGCGGAACCGGCGCTTACTCAGGCTGGCAACATCGGCTATCTGATCCAATCCACTATCTCTCTTACGACATACTGCACACCACTTTTTAGCGGGACAGTGCGATCAAGCCAACTGCGTCTTAATAAAACCGCTCTCACACAGAAGACTTACCTGGTCGTGCATCAGCCGCTAATACGGCTCGATTATATTTATGTAAACCATAAAAAAAGACCGCTATAAGCGGCCTTTTTCTTGAAGCATGATATTAAAACTTAGTTACCACTAACGCCTAGCGCGGTAATAGTTTCAATTGTCATGAAGCGAGTTGAAGTCAAACCTTTAGACTTCTGGAAAGCCCGCATTGCAATAGTAGTCGCTGAACCTACGATACCGTCAATTGGACCTCTGTAGAAACCTTTCGCTTTCAGTGCTTTCTGGATCGCAACAATCTTGCCGGAAGTCATGTTGACCTGACAAAGAACTGTCTGCCATTCCATGTGACCGTCAGAGACTTTCTCTCTGCGAGTAACCGTTTGGTACTCTTCAGGGATAGAAACTCTACGCTCTTGTGGAGGTGTGATCATCTTGCGTACTGTCACATCTTTATAAACGGCTGGGATAACAATCCGCTTGGAAGATGCAGGTGTAGCTTCTACGCGCTTCTTAACTGTTCTATAACGAGCAGGTTTAGCAGCTAAGCAGAAAACATCACCAGTAGCACGACCCGCAGTCTTAGAACCACCGGAGCCAACAATGTGCCAAGAAGTAGAAGCATCACGAACTTTCTCAGTGTGCGTTACCGTCTGATAAGTTTCAGGGATAGGCGTTACACGTTCCTGAGGAGGCTGAGTCATCTTGCGAATGGTAATAGTCTTGTACTTCGCAGGGATGTTGACGCTCTTGGTAGTAGGTGGAGTCACCATAATACGTTTGGTTACTGTTCTGTATCTAGGTGGAATCTCTACCAGACACATAATCTCACCAGTCGCTTGGTCAATACGATCACGCGAACC
>CAZUAW010000116.1:0-6968 GCA_964618535.1 uncultured Thiotrichales bacterium | reverse complement strand
TTATTCAGACATTAAACGATAGCTTTACCGATCCCTCTGGAAAAGGCAGCTAGTAGAATAGAACGCCTAATTTAGACAGTTTTGGATTTCATGATTCTCAGGCTTATTTCTCTTAGCATGGCACTTAACCATGGCCACACCAGTAGATCTGAGATCAGAGGTTTCCAATAGTGTGCGAGCTCAATGGAGCTTCCGGAAATACTGAATATCCAAAATAATAGCATTCTAAATAAAATCATCAGCAACAAAATTGTCAGGCCTTTTTGTAGCAGTGAAAATAATTGGAATTGTAAATTTATTCTGATAGCTAAATAGCTGACTACTGTAAAAGTTAGCGCATATTGGCCTAAAATTGTGGCGTTAATTAAGTCCATGGCGATTCCGATAATCCATGCGCTGCCAACATTAAATTTATTTGAGTGATGGATACTTCCCCATAAGACAACCAAGGCAACCCAGTCAGGTCGATAATGCTGTAACCATTCGGGTAGGGGCATGATTGACAATGTCATGGCAATCAATAAGCTGATTATCATTAAACTGCGCATCAGGGAGATTCTGTCTGTTGTTTAGTTTGTTGTTTGTCTGATACCGAGCCTTCGAGTACGGACTTTTTTGCAGATGCTGTTAATTTAGAAGTAATGATTAAAACCTCGCGACTGGTATTAAGCCGAGCAAAAGGCTCGATTAGAATGTTGGCGAAAGGTGAATTAGGCGCTCGAATTATTTCTTGTACTTTTCCGACAGGATAGTCGGCCGGAAATTTACCACCAAGACCAGAAGTTACAATTTTATCACCAATTTTAATGTCAGCATTGACGGGTAGGTAGAGAAGTTTTAACCGATCAGTTCTACCAACACCGGTCGCAATGCTGCGAATACCACTGCGCAATACCCGCACTGGAATCGCATGGTTTGGGTCAGAGATAAGAGCGGCTTCTGAGTGATATGCATAGACCTGGCTAAGCCTTCCCATGATTCCAGATTCATCGAGGATCGGCATATCCACGCTCAAGCTGTCTTTCGAGCCTTTGTTAATAATGATTTTATGTTTCAGCGGAGACATACTTACGGCGAGAAGACGAGAAGCGATGAACTGGTTGGAAATACGCTGGGACGAATTTAAAAGTTCTCTGAGTGCCTGATTCTCGTGCTTTAGAGATTGTAGCTGTAACAGCTGTGTACCCATTAGCTGATTTTGATGCTCAAGTTCGGCATTTCTTGAAATTAAAAATCGCCGCTTGGCGAAGCTCTTTTGAACAGTATGGTAGGCGTTGACCGGGGCATCAGCCAGGCGAAGTATTGGGTAAGTGAGGTTACCTATCGATGTTCTGCTGGTATTGATGAAATCCAGCCGGTGGCTGAATAAAATCAACAAGATCGATAAAATGGAGAATAGAAAGACTCGAAATAATGGGTCGGGTCCTTGATTGAACAAAGAAGTTTTCATTAATATTTACAGTTGTTCAAGCCACGACACACATTTTTTGATGGGCTCTTAGCTTTCTAAAATCTTTCTCCAATAAAAATTCTAACCCGGATATTTCATGAATTCATGTGATGATCGCGCAGGATATTGATTTCACAAGGGATTGTTTTTACGCGTCTCGTATCGGTGATTACGGGCAAGTGAAAAGAATTCCTTGTGGAATCAATAGACAAGCGAGGGCGCATGTAATTCATGAAATATCCGGGCTAATTAGGCTGTAGCTAAAAATTCTCCGCCTCGCTGATCCATAATCTCAAGCACTCGACCACCGCCACGGGCTACTGAAGTCATCGGATCATCAGCGACCAATACGTGAATGCCGGTTTCTTCAGAAATAAGTTTGTCCAGATCGCGAAGTAATGCGCCACCGCCTGTGAGCACGATGCCACGATCAGCGATGTCCGACGCCAGTTCAGGTGGGGTGCGCTCTAAAGCGGTCTTAATCGCGCTAACAATGCCGTAAAGTGGCTCTTGCAGAGCTTCCAGAACTTCATTGCTGTTAATGGTAAAAGTGCGTGGTACGCCTTCTGAGAGGTTTCTGCCTCTGACTTCGATGTCGAGCAGATCTTTTCCAGGATAAGCTGAGCCAATTTTGTGTTTAATCTTCTCGGCGGTCGCTTCACCAATCAGAATACCGTAGTTCCGGCGGATGTAGTTGATGATGTATTCATCAAATTTGTCGCCACCAATACGTACTGAATCAGAATAAACAATGCCGTTTAAAGAGATCACTGCAACCTCAGAGGTACCACCACCAATATCCAATACCATTGAGCCAATGGCTTCATCTACAGGCACACCAGCACCAATTGCAGCTGCCATGGGTTCTTCGATAAGGAATACTTTGCGAGCACCAGCGCCAGCGGCTGATTCTCGAATCGCCCGACGTTCTACTTGAGTTGCACCGCAAGGAACACAAACCAGCACGCGAGGGCTAGGTTTGAACAAGCTGGAAGAATGAACCTTTTTAATAAAGTACTGGAGCATTTTTTCAGTGGTGGTGAAATCTGCAATCACGCCATCTTTAAGTGGCCGAATGGCTGTAATATTTTCTGGCGTCCGACCCAGCATTCTTTTTGCTTCTTTACCGACGGCTTCGATGCGTATACCGCGACCACGGTCGGTGCGAATAGAAACCACCGAGGGTTCGTCCAGTACAATCCCTTTGCCCCGCATGTAGATGAGGGTGTTGGCAGTTCCTAGATCAATTGAAAGATCGTTTGAAAACAATCCCATTATAGATTTGAGCATGGTGATTCAGTGTCCTTTCTCTGGGTCAATGCCAGAATATTATAATATAGGCAGCCCGATTTTTCTCGATTCTGTTTATAAAGATGATGCCAGTGGCTAATTTCACCCCCAAAACGGTGGTGAAAACTTAGCGCGCATTATTCGCCTTCTAGGTGAGGTTCTCAAGGGCTGCAATGAAATGAACTCAACAGAAATCAGCAGTCATTGATGGAAAGCGGGAGGCATGATGATGCTGGCACAAAAAATTCCGTTCAATGACGCTCCGAAAAAACCCCGTTTTGTGCTATCTTGCCTCGCTCAACTCGTTACACGGAACCGTCATGTCACTCGGATCAGAAGATGTGAAAAAAATTGCGCATCTGGCTGCATTAAATATTGAGCCGGAAGCGATCGATGAATACACTAAAAATCTCTCCGGTATCATCGAATTTGTTGAACAGATGAACGCTGTGGACACCACTGGCGTCAAGCCGATGGCTCATCCTCAAGATCTCACCCAGCGGCTACGTGTGGATGAAGTGACTGAAACTGATCAGCGCGAACTGTTTCAGGAAATTGCCCCCGCGATAGAAGAAGGTCTATACCTCGTGCCCAGAGTCATCGAGTAATTACGTAATCTAGGGATAACCATGCATCAAAAAAGTCTGGCTGATCTGGCTCGTAGCCTGAAGGCCAAAGAATTCTCAAGTGTTGAGCTAACGCGTCATTTTCTCGATCGAATCGAGCAATACGATGGCAAGCTCAACAGTTTTATTACCGTCACCGAAGAAGAGGCTCTGGCCTCCGCCAAAATGGCTGATGAACGTCTTGCAAAGGGCAATGCCGGAAAATTAAACGGTATTCCGCTAGCACAAAAAGATATCTTTAATACGCTGGGTGTACGAACCTCCTGTGGTTCAAAAATGCTGGATAATTTTAAAGCACCGTTTGATGCCACGGTGATCGAAAAATTCAAAGCAAGTGGCGCAGTCATGCTGGGTAAAACCAATATGGATGAATTCGCCATGGGTTCCTCCAACGAAACCAGCTTTTATGGCGCGGTAAAAAACCCCTGGGATCTTGAGCGAGTACCTGGTGGTTCATCCGGTGGATCTGCCGCCGCTGTGGCTGCACGATTAGCCCCGGCAGCTACAGGCACAGATACGGGTGGCTCGATTCGCCAACCCGCCTCGTTGTGCGGCCTTACAGGGCTTAAACCCAGTTATGGACGTGTTTCTCGCTGGGGCATGATCGCGTTTGCCTCAAGTCTTGATCAGGCTGGGCCTATGGCGGCATCCGCCGAAGATTGCGCGTTAATGCTCAATGAGATGGCCGGTTTTGACCCACGTGATTCAACCTCGATGGAGCGTGATACAGAAGACTACAGCGCAGCATTGAGTGATAATCTCGATGGCTTGAAAATTGGGTTACCAAAAGAATATTTTGCTGACGGTTTGGAATCAGATGTCGAAGAATCAGTCCGTGCCGCGCTCAAAGAATATGAGGCACTTGGTGCGCAGCTGGTGGATATTTCACTGCCAAATTCTAATTTATCTGTACCAGCCTATTATGTGATTGCACCTGCTGAGTGCTCATCCAACTTATCGCGGATGGATGGTGTGCGATTTGGCTATCGCTGTGAAGACCCAAAAGATCTGGAAGATTTGTATAAACGCTCCAGAAGCGAAGGTTTTGGTGATGAAGTAAAGCGTCGAATATTAATCGGAGCCTACGCATTGTCTGCTGGATATTACGATGCTTACTATCTTAAAGCCCAGCAGATTAGAAGATTAATTAGTAATGATTTTAAAGAAGCATTCAAACAAGTCGATGTCATCATGGGGCCGACTTCCCCAGATACCGCTTTTAAATTCGGTGAGAAATCGGATGATCCTGTCGGTATGTATTTGTCCGATATTTATACCATCGCAGTTAATCTTGCAGGTCTTCCATCGATGTCGATTCCAGTTCAACCCGCAAAAGGCTTGCCTGTTGGTCTACAATTGATTGGGGACTATTGGCAGGAATCGCGTTTGCTCAATGTTGCGCATCGCTTCCAGCAGGTCACAGACTGGCATCTGCAAATCCCACAGGAGTACAAATAGTCATGGAATGGGAAACTGTAATTGGGTTGGAAATTCACGCTCAACTTTCAACCAAATCCAAGATTTTTTCCGCAGCATCGACAGCTTACGGCGCAGAACCTAATACCCAGGCCTGTGCAGTTGATCTTGGCTTTCCTGGCGTGCTACCCGCGCTCAATCAGGATGCGGTGAAAAAAGCGATTAAATTTGGTCTGGCGATTGGTGCAGAAATGGCACCACGCTCAGTATTTGCGCGTAAAAACTATTTTTATCCGGATTTACCTAAAGGCTATCAAATCAGTCAATTTGAATTACCGATTGTTGGTAAGGGCACGTTGGAAATCACTTTGGAGTCAGGTGAAACCAGAAGCATCGGTGTCACCCGTGCGCATCTTGAAGAAGATGCTGGAAAATCCCTGCACGAAGATTTCGCCGGCATGACCGGTGTGGATTTAAATCGTGCCGGAACACCGTTGCTGGAAATCGTCTCAGAACCCGATATGCGCACCCCCGAAGAAGCCGTCGCCTACATGAAAAAAATTCATGCACTGGTTCAATATATCGGTATTTGCGATGGCAATATGCAAGAAGGTTCTTTTCGCTGCGATGCCAATGTTTCAGTTCGACCCAAAGGTGAAGAAGCATTGGGCACACGTACAGAAATCAAAAACCTCAATTCTTTTCGCTTTATTGAAAAAGCGATTAATTACGAAGTTGAGCGGCAAATTGATTTAATCGAAGACGGTGGAAAAATCATCCAGCAAACTCGTTTATATGATCCGGATAAACACGAAACTCGTCCAATGCGGAGCAAGGAAGAAGCTAACGACTATCGTTATTTTCCCGACCCCGATTTATTACCGGTAGAGCTGGATCCCGAATTGCTGGAAGCAATTCGTAAGACCATGCCAGAATTACCTGAAGCCAGAAAAACACGCTTTATTTCTGACTACAATTTGAGTAAAGACGATGCCGAAGTACTCACCAGCAGCCGCGACTTGGCAGATTATTTTGAAACCGTTGCGGAAAAATCGGGTGATGTAAAACTCTCGGCTAATTGGGTGATGAGTACCTTTGTCGGTGCATTAAATAAAAACCATGTAGAGACAGCACAATCACCGGTCAGTGCTGAGTCCTTCGCAGGTTTGTTGGCACGTATTGCAGATAACAGCGTTAGCGGAAAAGTCGCTAAAGATATTTTTGAAACGATGTGGAATGGCGAGGGTGAAGCCGACGAGATTATCGAAGCAAAAGGCCTCAAACAAATCAGTGATAGTTCTGCGTTAGAGAAAATGGCTGATGAGGTGATTGCTGCCAATCCTTCGCAAGTTGCAGAGTTTAAAGGTGGCAAAGACAAGTTGCTGGGATATTTTGTGGGTCAGGTAATGAAGGCTTCAAAAGGGCAGGCGAATCCCGGCGAAATAAGCAAAATCATCAAACAAAAACTATCTGGATAGCAATGAAAATTTTAATGGTAATTTCCAACCCTAATCCTGGCAGTTTTAATTATGCGTTGCTGGATCGCGCGATTGCAGCTTTTCGCAAACAGCAAGATGAAGTCAGGATTTTAGATCTTTATCAGAGCGACTTTAAGCCGGTATTAATGGGGCTGGAACTCGCAGAGTTACAGAACCAGACAGTTTCAGATGACGTGCGAAAAATGCAAGATCAAATTCGCTGGGCTGACGCACTGGTTTTTATTTATCCACTCTGGTGGTTTGACCGGCCGGCGATTTTAAAAGGTTGGTGTGATCGGGTTCTTACTCAGGGTTTTGCCTTCAATTACACTGAATCAGGTGTCGAGAAATTACTCACGGGTAAAAAGGCGATGGTCTGTATTACGGCTGGCGGATCAAAACAAGATTTTGACAATATGCAGGTCACAGAACGTGATTTATTGCTACCAATGACAAAAGGAACCTTGGAGTTTTGTGGCGTGGACGTTGTGCAATCTCAAATATATTACTCCGTTGCCACTGCACCGGATCAGGAGCGTACAGAGTTTCTTGATCACATAGAAAAAATGGCGTACCTGCTTTGACGTTTTCTCATACTGCTACAATCTCAGTTATACTCTTCGCGCTTGAGAATACCCCGTTTAGACGTACCGCCATCCTGGCTCCTTGCGAAATACAGTCCATCCCTGGACATAAGTGCGTAGATTT
>CAZUAW010000115.1:0-7010 GCA_964618535.1 uncultured Thiotrichales bacterium | reverse complement strand
CAGCCCGTAGGATGTGCTGAGCTTGCGAAGCGCATCAATCGAGAAAGATGCGCTTGGTGCCTCGGTAACTGCTCCATGCGTTACTCGACCTCCTGTATCCGTACAGTCGTCAGCACATCCTACGGTGATCATGTTTGAGAATAACCGATAAACCCGAACCACGATGAATTGAAACGACCATGAAAAAACGCTTAAAGAAACACCCGATGACAGATAAAACACTCATCACCCAGCCCCGCCGGACAAGTCTGGCACTGTGCATTGGTGCGTTACTCATATTGCTACCGTTGCTGCTTCAGGCTCAACCGCCAGTGTTTGTCGAGCATGTCGTTTCTACCAATGCCGATGGTATTTTTTCCATCGCCAGCGCAGATGTGAATGGTGATGGCCATATTGATTTGCTCGCCGCTTCTAGCAATGATGACAAAATTGCCTGGTATGAGAACGATGGCGCAGGTAACTTTACTGAGCACGTGGTCTCCACCGATGCTGATTTTGCCGTCTCCATCGCCAGTGCGGATATTAATAATGATGGTCATATCGACCTGCTTGCCGCTTCCGGGTTTGACAGTACAATTGCTTGGTATGAAAACGATGGCAATAGTAATCCGAGCTTCATCGAGCATATTGTCTCGACCGATGCCTCTTCTGCGCGCTCTGTTGCCAGTGCGGATGTGGATGGCGATGGTGATATTGATCTGCTCTCCGCTTCCGCTAATGACGACAAAATCGCCTGGTATGAGAACAACGGTGATAGTGCCAATCCCGGCTTTACCGAGCATTTGGTGTCGAGTACGGCAGATCATGCCAACGGTGTCTCCAGTGCGGATGTGAATGGTGATGGTCATATTGATCTACTCTCGGCTTCTGGTGCCGGCTTTGGCAGAATCACCTGGTACGAGAACAACGGTGATAGTGCCAATCCCGCCTTTACCGAGCATCTCATTTCGGACAATGTCAATGGGGCGTTCTCTGTCGCCAGCGCGGATTTTGATGGTGATGGTGATGCCGATCTGCTCTACGCTTTATCCAATGCCTGGTACAAAAACGATGGCGCAGGCAACTTTACCGAGCAAGTGGTTTCGAGTGATTCAAATACCGTGATTGCGGTCTCCATCGTTGATGTGAATAGCGACGGCCATTTTGATCTCATCTCAAGTACATTGAATGCTTGGTATGAGAATGATGGTGCGGGCAATTTTACTGAACATACAACCTCCCTCAATGCCTTCAATACCCTCTTCATCAGCAGTGCGGATTTGAATGGCGATGGCGATACGGATCTGATTGGTGCTTCATTCTCTGAGAATAAAATCGCTTGGTATGAGCAGATTGAGCCACCTAACAATGTTCCGGTTATTACTTCTCCCAATACGACCAACATCGAAGAAAACACGACCTCCGTTCATGACTTAATTGCCAGCGATACGGATGGCGATGCGCTTAGCTACAGCATTAGCGATGGGGCCGACAAAACACTGTTTACCATCAATGCCACCGGTCAGCTCAGTTTTCTCAGCGCCCCGGATTTTGAAACTCCCGGTGATGCAGACAGTAATAATATTTATGAGGTCGAAATCACCGTCGATGACGGCAATGGCGGTAGCGCTGTTCAGACAATCAGCGTCACCGTAACCAATGACCCTGTCGACCACTTTAGTTGGGATGTCGATGACGACGGCCGTAGCAGCTTTACTTCGGATGGCATTATCGTTATTCGTTATCTGTTTGGGTTTAGAGGTGATCAACTGGTCAGTGGCGTGCTGGGTGACAACGCCGGCCGGGATACTGCTGCCATCGAGCAATACCTCACCGTTAACCTTGAGTTACTGGATATCGATGGTGATGGCGTGGCAAAACCGCTCAGTGATGGACTGATGCTGGTCCGGTTTCTCGCAGGGTTTACCGGAGATACTTTAATCAATGCCGCAGTGAACACGGCAGGTACTAGAACCACGGCTGAGGAAATCGTAGATTATTTGCAGAAATTCAAAAAAAATTAAGGGCGTCTCTAACCCTTAATTGAGATTGACGTAGATGCTAAAAAATGATCTGCGGTTCAACGCTATTTTTTCAATCCGTAGTGGTGTTGCATGCTTTGATGCGCTTCGCATTACTCAGCACATCCTACGGAGATGTGTTTTTGTTCTAATGGAGGTTAAATCCCTTGGGGCGTAAAAAGATTCTTCGACAAGCTCAGGACGAATGCTGAGATGTTTGTTCACCCTGAGCTTGTCGAAGGGTGTCTGGCATTGACTCAAAATACCTCGCTTTTGAGGAACGAAAAAGTCGAGCATTTTGCGAGAGGGCTTGCCCCGGGGAATCTGTGTTTTGGTGATTGATATATGAATAAGCAAAAACAATGTGCTGTTTTTACTGTGCTGCTGGCATTGGTTTTGCCGTGTTTGGCGGAGAATGCGGTCGTCGCTGAGGTTGAATCCTTTGCGGAAATTAAGTTGGGACCTGCGCTGGAAGTGCCGGAAGGTTTGTTCTCCCGGCGTCCTTCGGTTAGGGCGGTGCCTTCTACCAATACGGGCGGATGGTCGATCGATAGCAGCAACCGGCAACAGGTGCGGAATTTTTTTAATAGCGTGCATCAGGCGTCAGAAAATACGCCCATTGAGTGGACGGGAGATCAGGTTAATTGTACTGCGGGTACGACGGCTGCCGGATTTAAGGATGCAGTGCTGGCGAGAATCAATTATTTTCGGGCGATGGCGGGGGTGCCAGCAGGGATTACTTTTCGGTCGGATTTCAATGCGCGCTCGCAAGCAGCGGCGTTGATCATGAGCGCTAATCGGTCGCTCAGCCACAATCCTCCGGTGAATTGGGATTGCTATTCTGACACGGGTCGCCAGGGTGCTTCTTCTTCTAATTTGTCGCTGGGAAATATTGGCTGGAACGCGGTTTCTAGCCAGATGTTGGATCGTGGGTCGAATAACACTCAGGTTGGCCATCGGTATTGGCTGTTACTGCCGCAAACCGAGGAGATGGGGACGGGAGATGTGCCTGCAAAGAACGGTTT
Source organism: uncultured Thiotrichales bacterium (assembly GCA_964618535.1). Lineage (GTDB taxonomy): Bacteria > Pseudomonadota > Gammaproteobacteria > UWMA-0217 > UWMA-0217 > HyVt-560. The sequence continues at coordinate 3,985 of CAZUAW010000115.1, read as the reverse complement.
TCTCGGTGCAAATTCTGTAACGGTTTTCGATGGCAGGCAATTTGAGCCTTGGCCAACGCTTCGGGACGGGTTTGTGGCGTGGCCAACGAAGGGGTTTAATCCCTATCCGATTGTGCCGGTGCGCTGGTCTTTTGTTCTGAGAAACGCTGATTTTAGCTCGGCGACCGTGCAGATGACTAAAAATGGTCAGCCCGTTAGTACGACGATTGAATATCGTTCAGCTAGCCGAATTGTCTGGATTCCTGATGGATTTGTTGGTAATTCAAAACCGGCAGCAGATACGACCTATGAGGTGACGATTAATGATGTGATTGTGTCTGGGGTGGTGACCAATTTTAGTTATCCTGTCACTGTTTTCGATCCACAGGCAATGGCTGACAATGAGGAGGTGGCGACGATTTCCGGTGTTACTTCGCCACCAATTGGGGTGATATCAAACTTTGATTTTACCACTGTGACGGGCGCGCAACGTTATGATGCTTTGATTGCAGAAACTGCCGATGCGACCGATCAATTTGATGCTGAGGATAATGGCGTCACGGTGACCGATCGGACAGGCGATTCCTATGAGTTGTTTTACTCGGGCGGTTTCGCCAATGGAACCACGGTCTACCGTTTGGCTCCTCAGAGCAGCGCTGAGTCTTTTGACCTTGAGGGTGTTTTTATTCCCTCGATAGACAGCGAATTTATTTTTGACTCCCGGTTAGGTTTTGCCACGACCAGGCAAACCGCTGCGATACAAATCAGTGTGGATGACGGTGGCAGTTGGCGTGATGTGTTTACACAAACCGGGTCAGGCAATGGCAATGATACGAGTTTTGTGGCGCATACGGTTTCCTTGGCAGAGTATAGCGATAAACTGGTTCGATTCAGAGTGATTTACCGATTTGGCAGGGGCTCGCATTTCGTTGTTGGCCAAAGTGCGAATACCAGTTTTCTGGTCGATAATTTACGCATTACTCATGCGGAAAAAGTAACCCATCAAACGATAGTGGATGCCGGTAATAGCCCTTCTTTTAGCCTTACGGCGCAGAACACCAATGCGCTTGTACTGAGTGTTCGTCCTGTTATGTGGTTGGGCTATCCTGCATCGGAGTGGGGGCCTTTATTTAATGTGAATCCGGATATTGCGCCATCCTTTAACTGGGATATCGATGGCGATGGTCAAACCAAGTTTACTTCCGATGGCATTATTATCATTCGCTATTTATTTGGTTTTAGAGGCGCTGCGCTGGTGAATGGCGCGGTTGGTTTAAATGCCAGCCGCGACACGGCAGCCATCGAACAATATTTATCTGATAATCGGGCATTAATGGATATCGATCTGGATGGTGATCAACGGCCATTATCGGACGGCTTATTAATCATTCGGTTTTTTGCCGGTTTTAGTGGCGAGACTTTAATCCGTGATGCGGTGAACCCTCTTGGACAACGCATTGATGCGGATGAGGTGCTGAATTATCTGGAAGGTTATCAATGAGCTATATTTTACTGGGTAGATGGAGATTTTATTTTTTGTGTTTGTTGGTGGCAGTTGGCAATGTTTCTGTTTCTACTGTGCACAGCGCCACATTAGCGCCACCGCCGCTACCAGCACTATTTAATCTGGATATCGATGGTGATGGAACCGCAAAGTTTACTTCCGATGGCATTTTAATTCTTCGTTATTTATTTGGTTTTCGAGGTGCTTTACTCACAGCGAGTGCTGTTGCTGATAATGCCGCCAGGTATGCTGAGGGAATTGAGTCGTATCTTGCGAATAATCTTGCGTTGCTGGATATTGATAAAGACGGGAAAACTGCGCCACTCTCAGACGGGCTAATGATGATTCGATATTTGGCCGGTTTTCGTGGCGAAGGTCTGCTCAATGGTGCTGTTAATGCGGATGGAGAGCGTACTGAGGTTGTGGCGATAGAGTCTTACCTAAGGGCTTTGTCTAGCGTTTCTTTTTCCCATGCCCGTGTTGATAATCCATTTGCCGATAGTAATTTTTATCTTAATCCGGATTATCAAAAAAAGGTTGAAGATTCTCGTAATGCTGAAACGAGTGAGCTGGCAGCGGCAATGGCCGTGGTTCAACAGCAGCCCACCGCTATCTGGTTTGATAGAATTGCCAGTATTGAGGGGGATGATTTGCATCTGGGATTGCGTGACCATCTCGATGCTGCATTAGCGCAATTATCCAGTAGCTTCAATAGGGCTATGACCCTCGTCTTAGTGGTCTACAATTTACCCAATCGTGACTGCGCTGCATTTGCTTCCAACGGTGAATTACGCTTGGAAAATGACGGCTTAAATCGCTATAAAACAGAATATATCGATGCACTTTACGCTGCCTTGAGTGCAAATCCAGACTATCAAAAATTGCGCGTGGTTGCGGTGATTGAGCCGGACTCATTACCCAATATTGTGACAAATTTGAATGTCTATCCAGATTGCAGGATTGCTGAGCCAGGATACCGGGAGGGCGTTACCTATGCTATTTCTAAACTGAGTACGTTAGAGAATGTTTATCTCTATCTCGATATTGCGCACTCTGGTTGGTTGGGCCGGGATAACACCCAGCCTGCGGTCGCGCTGTATCGAGAGATACTCAATGCTGCCGGTGGCGCGGATAAAATTCGTGGGTTTGCCAGTAACGTTGCCAATTACTCGACGCTTTTAGAACCGTTTAATCCTTATGATGATGTCAATGCCAATCAGGATCTTATCGCCAATTTCTATGGCTTTAATCGAGTCATTGATGAAGCGAAATTTATCCATCGTCTACAGGCCGCATTTCCAGATCACGGTTATATCATCGATACCAGTCGTAATGGTTGGCCGTCAAGAGCCGCTAGGCAGCCTCGCGATGCAAGAACACAGCGTGGTAACTGGTGCAATATTAGCGGTGCGGGAATCGGTGAAAGGCCGCAAGCCAATCCGGAGACTGGAATTGATGCGTATTTCTGGGTGAAGCCGCCGGGTGAATCTGATGGTACCAGTGACGTTACTGCGACCACATCCAATGAGGAAGGCAAGCGTTTTGACAAAATTTGCGGACAGCTTCCAGTGGTTCACCCTTACGCACCTGACACAGCGGTTCCAACGGATGCCTTACCCAATGCGCCACACTCAGGCCATTGGTTTCCTGCGCAGTTTCGTGAGTTAGTTGAGAACGCGAATCCGCCTTTGATTTAGCCCGGAAATTTCATGAATTCACGTGATTATCGCGCAGGATATTGATTCCCGTCTTCGCGGGAATGATGTGGTTATATTTAACAATGTAAAAAAGGTAAGTTGCTGAATTTTATTTGATTTTTGTATATAATTCATCTTCACTCAAGTATCCATGCACTTTTAATTGATTAGAAACATTAAGATCGAATACTTTTCATACCGATGATTAATCCTTAAAATTTAGGAGTAGGAAAATGAAGTTTGGACAAACAATTTTGGCATTTGGGCTGTTATTGCCCGTTAGCGCGATGGCGGCAGTGCAAACCGTCACACCCTCTAGTACCGCAGTCAGCCCCGGCGCTGGTCAGGCTTTTGATTTGACATTGGCATACACGGCGGACAATTTAGAACTGAGTGGTTTTGGCATCAAAATGTACTTTGATTCTAAAAAAATCACTTTGACCGGGCTCACCTCGGTTTATGAGTCTGGCAAATTGGGTGCTGAGGCCGTAGCAACTGCTGATGATAAGGATGGTGATGGTGATGCGAGTACCGACAAAGTTATTAATGCCGCATGGTTTTCAGTGGGTGGCAAATGGCCTGGTGCGGAAAAACCCTCTATTGACTTATACACAGCGCAATTTCTTGCAGCGGCAAATTTTACAGGGTCTACCAAAATAAATTTTGTGGGTGAACCTGCGGTGAATTCAACGGTAAATGTGCAATCGGTTACTGTGTCTGATTCTGCTAATAGTGGTGGAACTGGTGATGCCGGAGCAGGGACTTCAGTTGCAGGTGATTCCGGAGCAGGGACTTCAGTTGCAGG
>CAZUAW010000114.1:0-7015 GCA_964618535.1 uncultured Thiotrichales bacterium | reverse complement strand
CAATTGTAAACAGGTGGTAACTGAATGATTTATAGAGAAAATAATAGCATCAGGCTTTTGTCTAGCGGGCAAGAATCATATGAGGTTCGGTGGAAGATACTGAGCAATGCTCGGTCATCAATTCACCTTGCGACCTTTTCATTTATGAAAGATAAAACGACAAGAAAGTTGTTCGATCTTTTGAAAGAAAAGAAAAAGTCAGGAGTTGACGTTCGAATAATCTACGATGAAATTGTCAATAGAACAACTTTTGTAGGGGGATGGATCCGAGAGTTGCAAAAAGAAGGAATCGAGGTCTATGGATATAACTCAATTAAAGATGGCTGGTTTTTGGATTTTAATAAAAAGCATCCTTTTCGTTGGTTAAAAAAAATTGCAAAGCGAAAACTGAAGCAGCATTTTCATGAAAAGTACCTTATAGTCGATAACCAACATCTAATCATTGGCGGTAACAATTGGGGAGATAAATACGCTTTTGGTGGAATTGAACCAAAAGCATGGAGAGATACAGATGTTTATATCACCGGAGAGACTGTTCGAGATGTTCAGCTCCAGTTTCTTAGAGACTGTGAGATGCAAAAAGAATGGAGTATCCAGAAGAAAAAAAGAATGTACTATTCTGATTTCTCTCAGGCCTATCTGAGCACATACCAGAATGATGAAGGAGTCATCTCGAAATATTCAGAATTATTCAGCAATATCCCGCCTGTTTTAAATTTAGACAGAAAATCTAATATTTCATTTATGGCACATAAGCCATATGAGGAAAATGAACTGAAACTCACGAATTATTTTTTGAATGAAATAATTAACTCTAATTCAAGAATTTATTGGGGCTGCCACGGGATACGACCGCCAAAGATATTTACTGAGCATTTGATCGCTGCAGCTAATCGAGGAGTCAAGGTGGTATTAATCACCAATTCTAAAATGTCATCGAAAACTTTGATGGCTGGTGGGTTGCTAGGTTGGATGTACAAGGAGTGTAGTAAGCATTTCAAGGCTTTGCTGGAAAATGGTGTCGAAATTCATGAGTGGCAAAAACCTGGAGCATTTCACTCAAAAAGTTTAGTTGTTGATGAAGATATGGTTTCTATCGGTTCTTACAATATTGCTAGTGGCTCGGCATTCAATCATTCAGAAAGCAACGTTATAGTAAAGAATAAGGAATTTTGTAACGAAGTATTTCAACAATTTAAAGTTGACTTAAAATCCTGTGTGAAGCTGGATATAGGAAAGTATAATTTCCCCAAAGAGAATGCATTTGAAAGAAAAATACAAGAGCGAAACGATATGTTGAGTGATGAGGTGTTAACCGAATCAATTAGGCATGGTATACAAAAAAGGAATTTTGAAGAGTCTTCCAAGGATGATTTTTTCGATGTCTGGATGGAGTATTAAGAATGAACTTGGTTACCTATTTAAGGAATGGTTTTTTAAAGTTTTTTGGTGACATTAAGATTTTTAAATTCCCATTTTTTCTTTTGTATGATCCGGGTAGTTATAAAGTAAAAGGTAGTGAAGTAAGATTTGTTATCGATTCTCTTCAAAAAGGGGATATTCTGGTTAGAGGTTACTCTAATTATCTTGATGGGGTGTTTATCCCCGGGTTTTTCAGTCACACAGGGCTATACCTTGGTCAAACCAGAGAAACCGATTTAATGCTGCCTGATGTGATAAAAGAAAAATTCTACGAGGGAAAGCAGGCTGTTATCCATGCTATGGCAGAAGGCGTTTTTATGGAAGATATCTTGACGTTTTGCAAGTGTGACTACCTTGTCGTTTTAAGGAGAAATGCAAAAACGGAGCCGAATTTCGATTTGGATAAATCTTTTGATGTGGTCTATAACAAAGCGCTAAAGAATCTAGGTAAGGGCTACGATTTTCAGTTTGATTTCTCTGATATTGGAAATTTATCCTGCACTGAGCTGGTTTATGTCTGTAATGAACAGCATATGGCGGAGTATTTGGTGAAAATTAAAGAGCGCCGTGTCCTTTTCAAGAAGCGACAAGTTCTTTTGCCAGATGATTTTATTACCGAAAATTTCGATATTGTCTTTACTTCAAAGTCAGTAAAGCCATCGATCATGGAGAAGATTCTCAGAGAGAATAATAATCAATAGCCTCATTGACGAATTGCTAAATCGATGCTAACTATTTTAATATCACTCATGATGGGTACCTTTTGGATTCGTTACTATCTCCTCAATTATCGACTATTTTGATAATTGAGGAGGTATCCATCTCAGCACCCATATAAAACAGCAGGTCTTTGGTTGTTTGATATAATCGTTCGATGATTAATATTCCAAATACACAAGGGTGAATGGATGAGTAACGAGTCAATAAATAAGAACACACTGGGTACAGAACACCCGTTTGCTGTCTACGTTCGATTGCTTGGAAAAGGTAAAACCGGCTCTAGAAACCTGACTTATCAGGAAGCTAAGGATGCCATGTTGATGATTCTGAATCGTCAGGTGGAGCCTGAGCAGTTGGGCGCTTTTATGATGCTAATGCGGTATCAGGAAGAAAGCGGTGATGAGCTTGCCGGTTTTGTTGATGCCACCCATGAGTTTCTAAGTATTCCAGCCAATATGCCGAAGGTGGATTTAGACTGGTCCAGCTATGCTGGCAAAGCAAGACGGCTCCCGTGGTTTATTCTATCGACGCTGTTACTAGCAGAAAATAAAATTTCGGTTCTTATGCATGGCGAGGGCAATCATACCGAGGGTCGAATCTACACGGAGCAAACGCTGGAAACATTGAATATTCCAATCGCTCATTCATTTGAGGAGGCTGGGAAACATTTGAAATCTGACCATTTTGCCTATTTGCCGTTACGGGATTTTCTACCCGAACTGGCGCGTATCATGAATTTAAAATGGATACTGGGTCTGCGTTCTCCCGTTAATACTTTCACAAGATTAATTAACCCCTGTAATGCGCCGTGCTCAATGCAGGGCATACATCACCCCGCCTACAAAGACACGCATCAGGAAGCATCTTTATTGTTAAAGCAGCCCAATATGGCTGTCATCAGAGGTGATGGCGGCGAAACCGAATGGAATCCAGACATGAAAAACCTGGTTCGCTCTGTGAAAAATGGTCAAGCCTTTGAAGAGGAATGGGAGCCTCTTTTCCCCAGAAGACATGTGAAAGACAAAGTGCTGGAACCACTAAAACTGGCAAAGGTTTGGAATGGATCGGTTGAGGATGAATATGGTGTAGGCGCGATTATCGGAACGGCTGCGATGACGTTATACACCATGGAAAAAGCCGATAGTCACAAAGCAGCGCTAGAAATGGCAACAGACTGGTGGGAACAAAGAAATAAAACACGCCTTTAGTGTAACGATTAATGCAACGATTAACGCAAATAAGGTTTATTGCTTAAAAGATAGCTGAATACCTCCACCAATATCAGGGCTTGCGTCTCCAAACCCTGCAACCAGATAGGTATTCACAGAGTACTTTTTGTTAATATTCCAGTTGATATAGCCAAGCAGTTCATTTTTATGATCAGCAAGATCAGTGGATGCCTGGCGAAAATCAAACAATAATCCACCATTTTTAGTTTCGTCAAATTTGAAGTCGAAACCGACGGAAGCCAAAAGCTGATTTCGATAATCTGTTGTTTCTGTGTCACCGGGAACTTTATAGCCGAGTGTCGCAAGCGGCGTGAAATTATCGAAAACATACGCAATATCAATTTGCACTTGATAATCCGTTTTTCCTGTTCCGAGTCCTGCAGATTCATCCGCTGTGGGCAATTTTATTTTCCCAACTAAATCAATATACGGGACGTTGTTCCAGAAACTGTCGAGCGCCCATGACGCACTGAGCTGCACATCGCCAGGACCTGAGTTGGTCGTTACTTGAGTATTATTCGAGTTCGTCACTTCAACACCATCAATTCCACCAACGAGTGTGCCTGGACCACGAATACTAAGATATGGCAACGTCAATTTATAGCGCCACGGAAATGTTGAATATTTAACCGTTAAAGGCAAATAAAGAATATCTGTGCTTGCTGATTCGCCATATTTACCGGTGCTGATATCAAGCCCAGTGATGATTTTAATTTCTGCTGGATAGACTGTTTCTGCCTGCACAGCGGGCAACCATAACAATAGAATCGAAAAGAGAGTGAATTTACGCAGTTCCATCTTTAAATGGTCGTCCTATTATGTTCGAACCGAGAATTCTTTTAGAATATCGTTCAACGTCCTGGTCGAGATGGACGCTCTGGTCTGGGTGGTCGACCAGGCCTATCCGGACGTTCAACCCTGTCTGGCCGCTCGACTCTATCAGGACGATCTGGCCGCTCAAAATTATCTGGGCGATCATGCCTTTCGGGTCGTTCTGCTCTATCTGGTCGCTCAGCCCTGCCCGGTTGCCCGGCTCTATCTGGACGATCTGGCTCAGCAAGTTGCTGCATACGAAACTCATAGCCCACACCGTAACGCGTCCGGCGTTCGGTGGTCTCTGGTTTTTGCTGGGCAGCATCTCTGCTTTCGATGCCATTGTCTAATGATTCAATTCGATCTGGCGCAGTGGTTTCTGGAATTTCAGCCAAAGCAATCCCGCAAGACAGGTATCCCGAACTCACAAATAACAAGGTTCTCAGCAATTGGCTCACAATACACAACCGTATTTTTTTAAATCCCGTCAATCATACAGACATCAACGGCTATAGAATAAAGTAATGCCTGACAAGCGAAGCACCTTCCATGTGAACAGACTGTCGATCTTGGGGCGCATGTCGCAGAGCGAACACGTATCAGTCCAGGGCTATCACTGTCCGCCCCGCTAGTCAGTACATTACAAACATCATTCTAAGCGATAGCTGTTTCAAAATTGTTACCGCAAGCAGTGATTTTGTTTCAATCTGTTTCAGGCACAAACTATCGACTTAAAAGCCGGTATGCTAGCGCCGATCAACATATTGTTCTTGGAGCACTAGAAGTATGGAAATTACAAACCCCCATTTACTCATTGTTGATGATGATCCCGGTATTCGTGATTTGCTTTCGCGCTATCTCGGCGAACAAGGCTATCTAGTCAGCTGTGCTGAAAGTGGTACAGAAATGGACTCGCTACTTACAGAGCATTCCAGTATCGAATTGATTATTCTAGATTTGATGCTGCCTGGTGAAGATGGCCTCTCCATTGCCAAACGCTTGCGCTCAGACACAGAGCTGCCGATCATCATGTTGTCCGCACGCGGTGAAGACATCGATAAAATAATTGGTTTGGAAATGGGTGCAGACGATTACCTCGGAAAACCCTTCAATCCACGCGAACTACTCGCCCGAATCCGTGCTGTGCAACGACGTAAAAGCGCGGGCAAAGAAACACCGACAAGTGCTGATAATGATGCAGATAAACATCATTTTGGAGATTTCACCCTCGATATTCCTCGCCGCTGCTTTAGACGTGGCGAGCAGCAGATCAGTTTAACCACGGGAGAATTCTCACTGCTACAAGCCTTTGTGGAGCACCCCAATCGTGCCTTAAGCCGAGATAGGTTGATTGACCAGCTTAAAGGGTTTGACCGCTCGCCATTTGATCGCAGTATCGACGTACGTGTCACTCGGCTGCGTCAAAAGCTGGAAGTTGATCCAAAATCACCACATTTTATCCACACAGTCTGGGGCATCGGCTACATGTTTACCCCCGACGGCAAGGATCAATAGGCTGTAAAAAAAGATGCGTTTCCCAAGCACCTTGTTTGCTCGTACTGCCCTCACACTGGCGATTGCCTTTTTGCTTTTACTGCTGCTTTCGGCATTCATATTCAACCGCTTTTTGATGCAGCCTATTGCTCGCCAGGCCAGTGATGATGCAGCCGCACTACTGGTGCTCTCGGCACAAACCTGGGCAGAGTTACCACCTGATACCCGACTGGATTTTGAAGATGAATTAATCCTCAGTCATGGCATTACACTCCAGCAAACCGACCAACCATTAACGCCGCTAACCACGAAGCTACGGTATCTTACGTTGCTTGAACAAGCACTCGAATACCGTATTGGCGCGCCCGTAAAAATAGGCGAAGACCCGATATCTGCCAACGAGTACGAAGTGGATTTACCCATTGCCGGGCGTATTCTGAGAATGAGCTTTCCACGCGAACGATTCATTCCACCCAAACAATTTGCCCTACTCTGGCTGATACTCGCCCTCGCACTAGCCACCCTGCTGACAACCCTGCTATTGGTGCGCCACCTCACTCGGCCTTTGGCCAAACTCAGCGCCGCCACTGTAAAATTTGGGCGCGGCGGATCTACCGAGCCCTTAACCGAATCCGGCCCTCAGGAACTCAAAATGCTCGCCCGCAGTTTTAATCAGATGACCAGCGAACTGGACGAGCTACTCACCAACCGCACCACCTTACTGGCGGGAATTTCCCACGATCTGCGTACACCAATCGCCCGCCTGACACTCGCGCTGGAAATGCTCCCCCAAAAATCCGATGCCGAACTGATGGAACGTATGCGTAGGGATCTTAAGGAAATGGATCAACTCATTGCCCGTACCCTGGAGCTGGCAAGAAACATAGACGACCATGCGCAGGAAACCGAAGAAGTAGAGCTACCCGAGTTGCTCGATGGCATCATCGCGGAACAAATAACAACAGCGACAAAAATACTCTGGCAACCAAATGAATCTTGCCTGATTCAAGTCAATTCAATCGCGCTACGCAGAGTGTTGGCCAATTTACTGGAAAATGCCTTGCGCTACGGTGGTGACTTGGTTCAAGTTCGTTATCAATGCAATTCTCACATGACGAGAATCGAAATACTAGATAACGGCTCAGGTATTCCTGACGATCAAATCAAAACCGTTTTCCAACCTTTCTATCGCCTCGAAGCCTCAAGAAACACTGCCACGGGTGGCAGTGGTCTGGGACTCGCCATCGTTCAGCAACTTTGTCACAGCAATGGTTGGCAAATCAGTCTAGACAATCGAAAAAAAGGCGGTTTGATCACGTCGATAGAAATCCCAGCCA
>CAZUAW010000113.1:0-7092 GCA_964618535.1 uncultured Thiotrichales bacterium | reverse complement strand
AATTCGGGGGTTTTGATCCTGCTCGCGCTGTATTATGATCAGCGCACTCCGATGTAGAAGCTGATGTAGGAGAGTGGTTGTGGCTGGTTTTAAAAAACCACTCAGCAGCCCGCCGAAGGCGCATTTCCGCCCGGAAACGCTCAGGCAAAAGGACGACATCAGTAATATCGGCTCTGGAGAGCGGTGTTCTTGCAGCACCCACCGAAGGGGGTAAATCTCTCAGGTTTCAGGACAGAGGGGCGGTTAGCCTTAGATTTCTGCGCGAGCGGATGTCTATTTTCGTTTGCCGCTTGCGTGGGTTTCGTCCGCGTACAACTGGAGCCTGCTCAAAATATGAGTCAGCAAACTGCTTTATATCAGGCGCACGTCGATGCGGGTGCCAAAATTGTCGATTTCGCGGGCTGGGATATGCCCGTTCATTACGGTTCTCAAATTGAAGAGCACCACTTTATTCGTACCGCTGCTGGCATGTTTGATGTCTCGCATATGGTGGTGGTCGATCTTAAGGGTGAGCGGGTAAAGGAGTTTCTACAATTCTTGCTTGCCAACGATGTTGCGAAATTAACGGTAACCGGCAAGGCGCTTTATAGCTGTATGTTGAATGAAAGCGGCGGTGTGATTGATGATCTGATCGTTTATTACTTTTCTGAGACTTTTTTCAGAATGGTTGTCAATGCGGGTACTGCTGAGAAGGATTTAGCATGGATTAACCAGCATGCATTGAGCTTTAATATGGAAGTGGTTGAGCGATCTGATCTGTCGATGATTGCGGTGCAGGGGCCTGAGGCAAGAGAACGATTTTTCTCGATAATGAACGAATCTGACCGTTCGATATCTGAGTCTCTTAAACCATTCCAGGGTAAACGTGCAGGGCAGTATTTTGTGGCTCGAACGGGTTATACCGGTGAGGATGGTTTTGAAGTCATCGTCGATAATGAAGAAGTTGAGTCGTTGTGGAAATCCTTGCTTGAGGCGGGTGTTAAGCCTTGCGGTCTGGGTGCGCGCGATACGCTTCGGCTGGAAGCGGGTATGAATCTGTACGGCAATGATATGGATGAGACGGTTTCTCCATTAGAGGCAGGTCTTGACTGGACGGTGGCGATGAAGCCTGAAGATCGAAAATTTATCGGTCGGGACGTACTGGAAGAACAAATCAGAAAAGGCGGATTGATGCAGTTTGTTGGTTTGGTGCTGGAAGGGCGTGGTGTGCTGCGCAGTCATTTGCCTGTTTATGTGGGCGATGCAAAAGGTGAGACGACCAGCGGAACATTTTCCCCAACCATGCAAAAAGCCATTGCGATGGCGCGAATTCCTGCGACGGATAGTGAGTCTTGTGAGGTCGAAATTCGCGGTAAGCGATTGGCCGCGAAGATCGTCAAAATGCCGTTTGTCCGCAAGGGTAAGGTTTTAGTTAAATAATCTATATTGATCAATTAAGTAATTATGGAGTGACTGATGAGCGAAGTACCTGCAGACCTTAAATACACGGAATCTCACGAATGGATTCAACTGGGTGATGATGGCGTTGTGGCTATCGGTATTACCGATCACGCGCAAGCGGCTTTGGGCGATCTGGTGTTTGTGGAATTACCCGAAGTTGATACAGAGCTGGATGCCTCAGATGCCTGCGCCGTGGTCGAATCTGTCAAAGCGGCGTCGGATATTTATGCGCCTATCGCCGGAACTGTGGTTGCGGTGAATGAGATGCTGGCCGATGAACCGGAAAAAATTAATGATGATCCTTATGTCGATGGATGGATTTTCAAACTGAAACTTGCGGATGAGGCCTCATTGGATGATTTGATGGATGCCTCAGCCTATAGCGAAACCCTTGTCGATTAGAACCTATGCCATTTATTCCCCATACCGAAAAAGATATTAGCGAAATGCTGGACGCCATTGGTGCGCCGGATATTGAGTCGCTGTTTGATGAAGTGCCTGCGGATTTACGCTGCGGCCCGCTGGATGCCATTCCGGAAACGCTCTCAGAAATGGCGGTCAACCGGCTGCTGAATTCGCTTGCCGCCAAAGATAGCCAGTTGCTGAATTTTGCGGGGGCGGGTGCTTATGAGCATCATATCCCCGCTGCGGTATGGCAGCTCACCACGCGTGGGGAGTTTTATACGGCGTACACCCCGTATCAGGCGGAAGCCAGTCAGGGCACGCTCCAGATCATCTACGAATATCAGTCTATGATTTCTGGTTTGACGGGTATGGATGTCTCGAACGCCTCGATGTATGACGGTGCTTCGGCGTTAGCAGAAGCGGTGTTGATGGCGGTTCGTGGCAATCGAAAATCCAAATCGAAAAAGATTTTGATGCCTAGCACGGTGCATCCTATTTATCGTTCTGTGACGCATGCGATTGTGGCGAATCAAGGTATCGAGCTAGTCGAGCTACCACATGATCCCGCAACTGGCATTATCGATCCTGCGTCACTGGCGCAATACAGCGGTGAAGATTTTGCTGCACTGGTAATTCCACAGCCGAATTTTTTCGGTGCGCTGGAAGAGGTCGATGTGCTCACGGATTGGGCAGAAGAAAACAAAGCGTTCTCTATTGCCGTGATTAATCCGACGACTCTGGGTGCGCTAAAACCGCCTGGCGAATGGGGCAACGATGGCGTGGATATCGTCTGTGGCGAAGGTCAACCATTGGGTGCGCCATTGTCATCTGGTGGCCCCTATTTTGGCATCCTCACCTGCAAGCAAAAACATGTTCGGCAGATGCCAGGCCGTATTGTAGGCCGCACTACGGATGCAGATGATAAAACTGGATTTGTTTTGACTTTGCAGGCGCGTGAACAGCATATTCGTCGCTCGAAGGCGACGTCCAATATTTGTACCAATCAGGGTCTGATGGTGACTGCCTCGACAATTTATATGTCATTGCTTGGTAATCAAGGGCTTAAATCTGTCGCGGCGCAGTGCTATGCCAATACGCATCAATTGGTTGAGCTGGCAGACAAAATTAATGTTTCGCCCGCATTTAGCAGCGAGTTTTTCCATGAGGTCGTTTTTGATCTCAAGCAACCCGCCGCTGCGGTTCTGGAAAAAATGGCAGATCAAGGCATTCTTGGCGGATACGATCTAGGTAAGCACTATGCTGGAATGGGGAATTGCTTGTTGGTTTGCACGACCGAAACCAAGACAGAGGAAGATTTAAATCAATTTATTATGGTGCTGGACGCAGCACTGAAAACTGGAGATTAAAACGATGGCAACAGTCACTTTACAAGGCGATGAGTTTCACACAAACGGTGATTTACCAGCAGTCGGTAGTTCGGCTCCTGATTTTCATCTTGTCGATAAAGGCTTGGCAGATTTACATCTGGCCGATTTTGCAGGTAAGAAAAAACTCCTGAATATCGTCCCTAGTCTGGATACGGGTGTTTGCGCAGCCTCGGCAAAGAAATTTAATGAGCTTGCCAAAGATCATGACGATACGGTTTTTCTGACCATTTCAGCCGATCTGCCTTTTGCACAAGATCGGTTCTGTGGCGCAGAAAATATTGACACAGTGAAGACACTTTCAATGATCCGCACCAAAGCTTTTGCCAAAGATTATGGCGTGCTGCTGGAAGATGGTCCGCTGGCTGGTGTTGCCGCTCGTGCTGTTGTGGTGCTTGATAGTAACGATAAGGTGATTTACACCGAGCTTGTGCCAGAAATCACTCAGGAACCCAATTACGACGCGGCAATAGCGGCACTTTAAATATGCTTATTTTCGAACATTCTCAGTCAGGCCGAGCTGCGACCGCGCAAGCACCACAAACACTGGCCAAGATTAATCTGCCAGAGCGTTTCAGACGCGCATCTGAGACGGGGCTTCCAGAGGTTTCTGAAATGCAGGCGGTGCGGCATTACACGCGTTTGTCGCAAAAGAATTTTTCCATCGACACGCATTTCTATCCGCTCGGTTCTTGCACCATGAAGTACAACCCGCGAGCCTGTAACAGTCTTGCGTTGCTGCCTCAGTTTGCTAATCGGCACCCTGAGTCTCCTGTTCCTCACAGTCAGGGAATCTTGCAAGTCTTGTTTGAGTTGCAGGAGATGCTCAAAGAGATGACCGGTATGGCGGGTGTTTCGCTAACACCAATGGCGGGAGCGCAGGGTGAGTTTGCGGGTGTCGCAATGATTCGCGCGTATCATGATTCGCGCGGCGATACTGAGCGGTGCGAAATTTTAGTGCCTGACGCGGCGCATGGTACCAATCCAGCAACTGCCATAATGTGCGGCTATAAAATTCGCGAAATTCCAACGCTCAAAAATGGTGATTTGGACATTGAGCTATTGAAACAAGTCGTTGGCCCTCAGACGGCAGGATTGATGCTAACCAATCCTTCTACCCTGGGTGTCTTTGAGCGTCAGATTCGTGAGGTCTCGGATATCGTGCATCAAGCCGGTGGTTTGCTTTATTACGATGGCGCAAACCTAAACGCGATTCTGGGTAAAGTTAAACCGGGTGATATGGGTTTTGATGTCATTCACATTAACCTGCACAAAACTTTTTCTACGCCTCACGGTGGCGGCGGTCCTGGTGCTGGTCCCGTTGGTTTGAGCAAACGATTAATGCCGTTTCGTCCCATTCCAGTGGTTGGAAAAAAGGCTGATCAGTACGTCTGGCTGGATGAGAAAGATGTACCGGATAGTATTGGCAGGCTCTCAGCTCATGCAGGTAATGCGGGTGTGCTGTTACGGGCGTACATCTACATGCGTTTGTTGGGTAAGCACGGCATGCATCGGGTTTCTGAGTTCGCCACGCTGAATGCTAATTACTTAATGAAGCGGTTGGAAGCGGCGGGTTTTGAGCTAGCGTACTCAGACCGGCGTGCTAGTCATGAATTTATTGTGACGCTCAAATCGCAGGCGAAAGATCATCATGTAACGGCAATGGATTTCGCCAAGCGTCTTCTGGACTACGGATTTCACGCACCGACAACCTATTTTCCACTGCTGATTCCTGAATGCTTGCTGATTGAACCAACAGAGTCAGAGAGTAAGGAGGAGCTGGATGGTTTTATTGACGCTATGATTGCTATTCAGAAAGAAACTGAAGAAACACCAGATCTGGTGACAACGGCGCCTCATACCCAGCCTAATCGCCGCTTCGATGAAGTGAAAGCAGCTCGGCAGTTAGATTTACGATGGTTAGAATAGTCGTGAAAGGTAGCTGAAAGTCTATTAAAGTCTCTCCGTTAGCAATATAATCAATACCTTTCATCCCAAGAACGCTTTTGGGTAAATCAAAGCTGCGCGATTGCTTTACCTGATCTATAATCCTAGAGAAATCAGTAATTGAACTAATATCAGTTGTTTGACTTAGGTCAGGAGAACTCAAATGGGTCTGTTTGTACTCGGAATATTATTTGGTTGGTTAGTAGAGTGGCTATTCTATAATTTCTACTGGAAGCCTAATCACGGAAACAGTTCTTCATCTTCGGACGGTGAAGTGATGGGATTAAAGCAGCAGCTAGCTGAAAAAAGTACCGAAATTGTCACCTTAAAATCGAAAATTTCTGCGGCTGTAACTGATGTTAAGCCTAAGCTAAAGAAATCTACAGTGAAAAAAGCCACAGCGGATGCTGCGGTAAAAAAGAAACCAGTCATAAAAAAATCTATTGCAACGGGGAGCCCAGTTAAGAATACTTCTGCTAAGAAAAAGGTCGTAGCTAAGAAATCTAAGACGCTTTCTTTTGAGAAAGAAATGCAGAAGATTTCAGGTATTGGGCCAAAACTTTCCAGTACCCTGGCAGCCTCCGGGTTTGATAACTTTAAGAAATTGGCCGATGCAAAGCCAGATGATTTAAAAAAAGTAATATCGAGATCAGGCACTAAGTACGCAATGATAGACGTGAGTAGTTGGCCAGAACAGGCGGGTTATTTAGATAAAGGTGATTCCGCCGGATTTGAAAAGCTCCTTGGTTCTTTAAAGAAATAGAGGCGTTTGGGAGTTAAGCGCTTTCATGCGTGTTATAGCTTAGAACGGCTAGTTTTCAGCCGTAAGCGACGTTTTCTAAGGCGTTGCTTATAGATGGATACTGATTGTTTTTGTGAAAAAGGAACTTTTGACGTAGATGTTGCTTAAGCCATCATGAAGATTGACTTACAGGTAAACTCTACACCATATTCTAGATTCCAAGAATTTTCTGTGCTATACATCTCATACTGGTAGAAAATCCTATTGTGACAACATGTTAAAAGATCTATTTAACAACAGGTTTCACATTATCTGCTATAGTTTTTATTTTTAATCAACTCAACTTATCTCTGGAAGGGGGGATAACCCAATGAATACACGGACATTAACCGCTGCTTCTGTAGTGTTGCTTGTCGCTTTTACAGGTGCGTGTTCTAACAACAAGACCACCACCGCTTCAGGCGCATCAGCTGCAGAAAAACAGTACGAATCGAAATTGAAAGCACTTAGAGAACGCGAAGCTGCATTGGCATCTAAAGAGAGGGATCTTGCAAATCGTCCTGCTCCTGCTCCTGTTGCTGCTGCCGCCGCCGCTCCCGTTATGGCTGCCGCTCCGGCACCAATGATGATGAGCCCCAGCGGTTCTTTGTTACCACCTGATGCCAAAACTGGACAGTGTTACGCACGTGTTTGGGTTCCGCCCAAGTACAAGACGACTACCGAAAAGCGTCTTAAGAAAGAGCGTGGCGAAACTTTGAGCATCATCCCCGCGAAGTACGGAACTTCTAAAGAGCGCGTTCTTGTGAAAGAAGCCTCTGAGCGTATGACGACTATCCCTGCTACGTATAAGAGCGTTTCAGAAAAGATCATGGTTCAAGATTCAGAGCAGTTCTGGAACTTCGGTACAAGTGGTCCTTCTTCTGCCAAAGGCGTTAATGCGAAACGTGCTGATGCTACTCGTTTGAATATCGCCAAGACTAATGGTCTTCCTAGTAATGTTTCTGTTGGTACGTGTTTTGCGGAATATCATATCCCTGAAAAGTATGCGACTAGAACTGAGAGAAAACTTAAGTCTGAAGCCTCTCAAAAGCTGAGCATCATTCCTGCTAAATACGGTACTGTGACTGAAAAGATTCTGGTAGAAGAAGCTTCTACTCGCGTCCAGCAGATCCC
>CAZUAW010000112.1:0-7217 GCA_964618535.1 uncultured Thiotrichales bacterium | reverse complement strand
CGCTTAACATTTTTCCAACGGAGGTTATTCGCCCATTCATTTTGTAGTGTTTTAATTTGATCAATTCTATTCATGAGACGCTCCGAGTTGTTGAGCAATTATGGGAGTGTTTAAATTTTCTGCGGTAAGTATGCAGCAAGGGTTCTGTATAGCCGCTGGGTTGAATACGGCCTTTAAACACCAAATCCAGCGCCGCCTGAAAAGCGATGCCTGTGAAATCAGGGGATATGTTTAAATATTTTGGGTCATCCTTATTTTGCTTATCGACGGTTTTCGCCATGCGCTTGAAGGTAGTAATGACCTGCTCTTCGCTGCAAATATGATGCAGTAACCAGTTAGCAATATGTTGACTGGAAATTCGTAGTGTGGCGCGATCTTCCATTAAGCCGAGCTCATGGATGTCTGGTACAGTTGAGCAGCCAATACCTTGGTCGATCCATCGTACTACATAGCCCAAAATTCCTTGCGCGTTATTTTCTAGTTCCTGTTGTATTTCTTGGGCACTTAATATTTTATCACCAAGCAGTGGGATGGTTAGAATATCTTCAAGGCTTGCGGCAGGGCGAGATTTAATTCTCTGCTGTCGCTGGATTACATTGACTTGGTGGTAGTGCATCGCATGTAGTGTTGCGGCAGTGGGTGAAGGTACCCAGGCACAGTTTGCTCCGGATTTAGGATGAAGGATTTTTTCATCCAACATTTTTTTCATTAAATCCGGCATTGCCCACATGCCTTTGCCGATTTGAGCTTTCCCTTCAAATCCACAGGCCAGCCCTGTCTCAACATTCCAATCTTCGTAAGCTTTGATCCACGGTTGTTTTTTAATCTCTGCTTTGGGTAGAAATGCACCTGCCTCCATGCTGGTATGAATTTCATCTCCGGTACGGTCGAGAAATCCGGTATTAATAAAAATCACCCGGTGTTTTGCTATGGCAATGCAGGCTTTCAGGTTAACCGTGGTACGTCGTTCTTCATCCATAATCCCCAGTTTGAGCGTATTGCGGGGTAATGAGAACGCATCCTCCACGCGTGAAAATAATTTGCAGCAAAAAGCCACTTCTTCTGGGCCATGTAGCTTAGGCTTGACGATGTAAATGCTGTTGCAGTGACTGTTCTGATAGTGGCCCAGTTTTTTAAGGTCATAAAGTCCAATCAAAGCGGTCATAAAAGTATCGAGAATACCTTCGGGAGTTTCTTCACCGGTAGTTGTTAGTACTACATCGGTTGTCATTAATAATCCGACGTTTCTCACCAGCATTAAACTTCTTCCAGATCGAATTGTTGAATGGTGCTGACAGCTAATGTAATGCCGGTCTGGGTTTAAATTCCGTCTAACTTTTTTCCCATGTTTAAAAAAATGGGCTTCTAAATCACCTCGCATCAATCCTAATAAATGCCGGTAAGCGAGGGTTTTATCTTCCGCATCGACCGCTGTGATTGAGTCTTCAAAATCTACAATGGTCGTCACGGCTGATTCAAGAATAATGTCTTTTATACCTGAGGTGTGTAATTTACCAATCGGATGTTGGGGGTTGATTTGTAATTCAATATGCAAACCGTGATTGACGAATAACAGGCTGAGTGTGCCGTCTTCTTGGTGATAACCGACAAACTGCTTCGCATCCGCCAGGCTGGTGTAATTTCCATTTTTCAGTTGCACTTCGAAATGCAGGGTGTTTTCTACAAAATGATTTTCGGCAGAATCGAGCAAAGAGAATCGGCTAATATCTCGATAGGAAGCTTTTCCCAGGGGAATGGTTTTATCCAGAAAATCAAGCGCCAGTGCAATGACTTTTTCCCCGCGTTTGGTATCGAATCCTACGACCGGCTGGTGGTTATCCTGTTTTTCTCTCGGAATAACATCGGTACCATAAAAGGCATCATATAAACTTCCCCAACGTGCATTCGCAGCATTGAGTACATAGCGGGCGTTATTGATTGGCACCACCAGTTGGGGGCCTGCTATTGACTTTATTTCGTCATCAACATTACCGGTTTTGATTTCAAAATTATCAGTTTCAGGCAGTAAGTATTCAATGTCGATAAGGAGCTGACGGTATTTCTGAGGATCGAATTTTTTACCGCGTTGATCACAATGCCAGGAATTAATTTGTTGTTGCAGACTATCCCGATGTTTGAGCAGGGACTTATTTTCAGTTGCCAGCTCAGTAATGATGGCGTTAAAACTCGCCCACAGTGATTCTGGCTCAAGATTTTTCAGATCAGGGAGAATCTCATTAGCCACTAAATCGTATAGTGGTTTTGAGACCTGCAAACCACCGATTGAGATCGTATCACTCATTACACCTGCACCTTATTCTAAGCATACCTATAAGGTAGTTTGGATGGTGGTCGTTCACTAGATGCGTGCAGCAATGATGAGTATTTGATTTTCTAATAGCAGAATTTCATGTGAGTATTCGCCGCTATTGACTCACCCATATTTTAGCTTGGGTAACTGCAATTCTGTTTGGGGTGAGCATCCAGTCATTTTTTTGCTATGATCTAACCCGGATATTTCATGAATTACATGCGCCCTCGCTTGTCTATTGATTCCACAAGGAATTCTTTTCACTTGCCCGTAATCACCGATACGAGACGCGTAAAAACAATCCCTTGTGAAATCAATATCCTGCGCGATCATCACATGAATTCATGAAATATCCGGGCTAAGACTACACCAGAGGATCGTTCTTCTATGCCAAAGACAAGCCGTATTGTTTACTTTGTGTCAGAAAGCACCGGAATTACTGCGGAGTCTTTGGGTGAAAGTGTACTTTCACAGTTTCCCGAAGTTGAATTTGTTCGTCGCCATCAACCGTTTCTCAATTCGCCTGAAAAAGCTGAAGAACTTGCTGGTGAGATCAGACTCGTTAGCGTTGAAACAGGTAGGTCGCCATTGGTTTTTGCGACGATGCCGAATGAACATATCACCGAAATACTAAAATCTTCTCCCTGTCATTATTATGAATTGTTTACAGGGTATGTGCAGCAAGTGAGCGAAGATATCGGGGTTGCGCCATCGGGAGAATCCGGTATGAGTCATGGTTTGAAGAATGCGCATTCCTATGATGACCGAATGGATATTGTGAATTACACATTAGTCCATGATGATGCCATGACGTTAAAGAACCTGAGTGATGCTGACGTGATTCTGGTGGGTGTGTCCCGTTCAGGAAAAACGCCGACTTGTCTATATTTAGCGCTACATTTCGGTGTTCGTGCCGCTAATTATCCGCTCACCGACGATGATTTTTTAAAAGATGATATTCCTGACATTCTCAAAAAAAATCAGCACAAACTAGTGGGACTTACCATTAGTCCAAAAAGACTTGCAGATATCCGAGAGAAACGTCGAACCGGTAGTCAATACGCAAAACTTTCTAAATGTAAGTCTGAGCTTAATCAAGCGCAGGAATTATTTATTCGGTATGAGATTCCTGTTTTTAATACCACTTCCAGTTCGATAGAAGAACTCTCTGCCAGAATTTTTCAGGTTGTTACTAAGGAACGCGGCATGATGCCTCAAACCAAAAATACTTATGACTAAAACAATACAAAAACTGCTGATCGCCAATCGCGGTGAAATTGCAATCAGGGTTCTGCGCGCCGCCTCAGAGCTTAAAATTAATACAATTTCGGTTTTTACGTATGAGGACAGATTCTCTCCACATCGCTTCAAGTCCGATGAGGCGTATCAAATTGGTGCGGATGATGATCCGTTAAAACCCTATCTGGATATCGAAGGTATTATCGACGTTGCCAAGCGCGAACAGGCCGATGCCATTCATCCCGGCTATGGGTTTTTATCTGAAAATGTTCAGTTTGCGAGACGTTGTCACGAAGAGTCCATTATTTTTATCGGTCCCTCGGCGGAAAGTATGGAGCAGCTTGGCGATAAAGTGATGGCGAAAGAAAATGCGATCGCTGCGGGTTTGCCAGTGATCCAAGACAGCCAGAAAAAACTCGACAGCTACGAGATCGCCCTGGAGGAAGCAGAGCGCATTGGTTTCCCTTTAATGCTTAAAGCAGCTTCCGGTGGTGGTGGGCGAGGGATGCGAATAATTCGGGCGGCCGATGAGCTGGAAAAGGCATTTAACGATGGTCGCAATGAAGCCGCCAAGGCTTTTGGTGATGATACGGTATTTCTGGAGAAATATATTGATTCACCCAAGCATATTGAGGTGCAAATTCTCGGTGATCAGGCTGGAAATATGGTGCATTTATATGAACGCGATTGCTCCGTTCAGCGCCGATTTCAAAAAGTTATTGAAATTGCGCCCAGTATTACCTTGTCTCAGGAAACGCGTGAAAAGCTCTATGACTACGCGTTAAAAATCTGCCAACGGGTTGGTTACTACAATGCCGGTACGGTTGAGTTTTTGGTTGATAAAGATGAGGTGATTTATTTTATTGAGGTCAATCCACGTGTTCAGGTGGAGCATACGATTACCGAAGAAGTCACCGGTATTGATATTGTGCGTAGTCAGATTCATATTGCCAGTGGTCATTTATTAGCCGACAAAGA
This sequence comes from uncultured Thiotrichales bacterium, assembly GCA_964618535.1. GTDB lineage: Bacteria > Pseudomonadota > Gammaproteobacteria > UWMA-0217 > UWMA-0217 > HyVt-560. The sequence goes on along the minus strand of CAZUAW010000112.1, from coordinate 2,689 downwards.
AATCCAGATACCCTCGCAATCAGCAGTTGTTTGTCATGGCTATGCAGTGCAATGTCGCATTACTACGGAAGACCCCGCGCATGATTTTATGCCTGATTTTGGCACCTTGATCGCTTATCGCAGCGCGGGTGGTTTCGGAATTCGCTTGGATTCAGGTGCTGCGTTTCCAGGGGCAAAAGTATCGCCTTTTTTTGATTCGATGCTGGTAAAGATTTCTTCCTGGGGAAGGACGCTTGAAGGTGCCGTGCAAAGAATTCATCGGGCTCTGAGAGAGTTTAGAGTTCGTGGAGTAAAGACCAATATCGGGTTTTTGGAAAATGTATTGGCGCATCCGGTTTTTTCATCGGGGCAGGCAACTGTGACATTTCTTGAGCATCATCCTGAGGTATTTAAAATCACCCGGAGTTTTGACCGAGGAACGAAAACACTCCGATATTTGGGAGATGTCATTGTTAATGGTAACCCAGATGTCAAAATTATCGACCCAGATCGGCTTTTACGAACACCTGTGGTTCCAGCGTTTGATTATCAAAGTGAATTTCCAAAAGGAACAAAAGACCTGCTGAATGAATTAGGCGCTGAAGGATTGGTTGAATGGATTAAAAGCCAGAAAAATATACTTTACACCGATACCACCATGCGAGATGCACACCAGTCTTTACTCGCAACACGGGTCAGAACCATTGATATGTTAGAAGTGGCGGAGGGAATGGCCAAAAATCATTCGCAGCTATTTTCATTGGAAATGTGGGGTGGTGCGACCTTTGATGTGTCGATGCGTTTTCTACATGAGTGCCCTTGGGAGCGTTTAAAGGCGTTGCGTAAAGCGATTCCTAATGTGCTTTTTCAGATGCTGTTTCGTGGTTCTAATGCTGTCGGCTACAAGGCCTATCCAGATAATCTAATTGAAAAATTCATCGAAAAATCATGGGAAAATGGTATGGACGTTTTCCGTATTTTCGATTCTCTCAACTGGGTTGAAGGGATGCGTAAATCAATTCAGTTTGTCCGTGAAAATACCGGAGGAATTGCAGAAGGGACTATTTGCTATACCGGGGACTTGCTCAATACCGATCCCGGTTATAAATACAGTCTGCAATATTACGTTGATTTGGCAAAGCAGTTGGAAGATTGCGGAGCGCATACGCTGGCGGTCAAAGATATGGCCGGCGTTTTAAAACCCTATGCAGCAGAAATACTCATTCCTGCGTTAAAAGAAGCTGTGGATTTACCCATTCATCTGCATTGTCACGATACTTCCTCCATTCAAGCTACGACGTTATTAAAAGCGATTGAGGCAGATGTCGATATCGTCGATGCTTGTTTGAGCTCAGTGTCTGGTCTGACATCTCAGGTTAACTTGAATTCTATGATAGCAATTTTACAGGGGCATGAACGTGAGCAAGCATTTAATCTTGAATCTCTGAACCAGTATTCGAATTACTGGGAAGATGTACGTGAAATGTATTACCCCTTCGAATCAGGTCTAAAGGCAGGTACGGCGGAGGTTTATGACCACGCAATACCCGGTGGCCAGTATTCAAATTTACGTCCTCAAGCAGTGGCGTTAGGACTTGAGCATAAATTTGAAGATATTAAGAAAAATTACGCCATTGTTAATCAAATGTTTGGAGATATTGTCAAGGTAACCCCATCATCAAAAGTAGTCGGTGATATGGCATTGTTTATGACATCAAATGGCTTAACTGAAGCGGATATCATGGCGCAAGGAGACGCGCTTGCATTTCCCGATTCTGTGATAGATTTATTTAAAGGGAATCTCGGTCAAGTTGATGGCGGTTTTCCAACAGCACTGAGTCAATTGGTCCTAAAAGGTGATAAACCGTTTGTTAAGAGGCCCAATGATTACCTCGATCCGGTGGATTTTGACGCCGAGTTTTTATCCTTTACTGAGGAATTTAGTGACAACTCAACATTCCTTGATTTCTTATCCTACAAAATGTATCCCGATGTTTTTTCACAATTTCATGAGCACGTTGAAACCTTCGGCCAGATCAGTCGCCTACCAACCCCCGCATTTTTATTTGGCTTAAAACAAAACGAAGAAATTCATGTAAAACTCGCGCCAGGAAAAAGTCTGATTATTCGTTTGATCTACCAGTCACCGCCTGATGAAAATGGCTTGAGTACAGTCACCTTTGATTTTAATGGGCAAACACGCAGCGTGCAGGTTAGGGATCGTTCGGCCATTAGAACAGCAAAGATTAACCCCAAGGCAGTAGAAGACAATCAGATTGGCGCACCATTACTTGGGAAGCTGTCTGCCGTATTGGTAAAGGAAGGACAGTCTGTCAACGAAAGAGATGCGTTGTTTGTGATAGAGGCAATGAAGATGGAATCAACAATCACCGCGCCATTTTCAGCAGTCATTGGTAAAATCTGCTTGGCTGAAGGAGAGCTCGTCGAGCAGGGAGATTTGATCATTGAATTTGACTCGATGCAGCACTAAGGAACAGGCCTCAATTAGACTGGGTAGATATTATTTTTGATTGAGGCCTAGCCCGGATATTTCATGAATTACATGCGCCCTCGCTTGTCTATTGATTCCACAAGGAATTCTTTTCACTTGCCCGTAATCACCGATACGAGACGCGTAAAAACAATCCCTTGTGAAATCAATATCCTGCGCGATCATCACATGAATTCATGAAATATCCGGGCTAGTTCT
>CAZUAW010000111.1:0-7256 GCA_964618535.1 uncultured Thiotrichales bacterium | reverse complement strand
CTAGAGAATTTGTTCAATTTCCTCAGCGGCGCGTTTGCAGTCGATAAAGGTGATTCCTAGTCGGGAAGATGCGGGTGTAAGAACAATCAATACAGCATCATTTCCAGCTCTGGAAACCACGAAATTCCCACGATCTCCACGGATCAAGATTTGAGTCACACGACCACGATAAAAATCATCAGCAGCTCTGGCTGAAAGCGACACAAGTGCTGCGGTGATTGCCGCCAAGCGATTCTCTTCGTAATTGTCCGGCAAATACGAAGATATCATCAAACCATCATTGGACATGATTGCAGAGGCTTCCACATCACAACCATTTTGGTGAATCTCAGCTAGCACAGTATCCAGTAATTTTGCTTTCATTATAATTCCGCAAGCAATTTATTAATCAGCAATACATATTTCTCTATTTTGTAGAGCTCTATAAGGGGTTCATTCCTAAAAAAAATCTTATATTTAAAAGGCAATATTTATCTACCACTCATTGAATAGAATGCTCCGTTTATTCTTTCAAAGAGAGGATCTGGATCAAGGGACTAGGTAAGGATAAATACGACTAACTACGTAACCACCTATTTCTAAAATAGCAGGCAACTGTATGTCGTTAATTTTCGACGAGGTGTCTTGAGATTTAGCCGCTAATTTCACCACTTGTGCTTCGCCAACAAAATGTTGGCGAAGCGTGGGAGGGTGCTGCGGTAGCCGAGTAACTCTGAGAGATAGTTACCGATGTGCAGAAGCTACCAATCAATCAGATTGGCTTACTGCGCTGTTCCTGTGGATTATCTGGTACTCCAACAATATTGTATTGATGGGGCACACCCGAAGGGCACAAACCAACGCGCCCCGCACTGCGTGGCCTACAGGGATTGTAGGTCAGAGGCGTGAGCAGGATGCGGAAGCTTTGCTGCTGCTTGACATAGAACCACGATGGCTTCGCAGCAGCGCCTTGTTCTGAACGCGTTGGTTTGCGCTGACCCATCAATACAATGTTGCTGGAATACTAATTAATTGAGTTAATTAATGATGGAAGTATGAGACCTTGTACTCCAGGGGTGAAATTAGGATCAATACCTTTAATACCCAAGTCAAAAGTCTGGAAGTTCTGAATGGTGCGATTATTCGCGGTATTCTGAATAATCACAGGGGTACTTTGGAGTAGCCTCGCCAAAGCGAGCCCCGTTTCGCCATTTGAACCAGGAACAGAAACAGTCAATCCTTCAGCTAAATTACCAGATTTAAAACTGGTCGCTTGAATACTTGAATAGGTCACTTCGCGAGTTCTTGGGTTGACAGTGATCTTTGGAATATTAAGTGACAAGCGAGTTTGCAAAATACCGTCTACCTTGAGAATGCTCTCAAAGCCAAATGAGATTTCAACGTCTCCAGCATTAAAGAAGCCGCCACGAAGTTCATCCATTTCAGGATCTTCCAATGCAGCTATATCTATCATAGCTAGTTCGTTAAGTTTCGGTGTTGAGCCAGTACCGCTATACAATCCAGCGATAACAGAATGACCTGCCAAAGTAGTCACTAATAATGCAGCGCAAACTGATGTTACAATTTTAAAATTAGTTAGTTTCATCATAAGCTCCTAGAAATCGCCTGCTTGTGGAAGTGAAAGAGTAAATTCAGAAAGATCTGTAATATCGCGGTTAATGCCTTCTTGCAATGGTGCAGATGCCAGATTGCCCCATTCTTCTTCCTGATTAAAATAGTAGCGACCGACATTGGCGTGATTTCTTACCAGAAAAAATATACCTGCCCATTCTTTTTCAAACTGCTCTCGTGGCATGGTTCTTTTACCTAATGCTGGATCGCCCAGCAATACAACATCATCGCTAACACCCTTGACGACAACAAAGTGTTGATAGCCCTGTGTGTTAATCAATGCAATACCTGGCACATTGTATTTTTGGAACTTATCCATTGATATCCGAAAACCATCTGCACGAAACCCGAGGTGCTTGAGATACTCTTTCATATCCAGCATGGAAAACCCCAGTGATTCGATTTTCTTTTTATCACCGCGCTCCCACATGTAAGTAAATACTTCTTCTTCATCAACAGAGTTTTCGTAATGATAGGTAAGCAATGTCGCAACTGCCGCTGATCCGCAGCTAAAATCATGGAATTGTTTGATTACGCCATCAAACTTGGATTCAGTGATGCTGTGTACAGGAACCGCAAGCGTTCCGCCAATACCTGTTGCGCCTGGCAAAACAAATGCACCTGCCAGAGCAGAACCCATCAACGCCACTGACAAAGTGAGCGTAGCTGTTACCGATTTTAGTTGCTTTTTAAGCATATTTACTTATCCCTATTGGTTTATTATTTTTATTAATGCGAATTTCAAAGAATCGTTAAGTGCTAATTAACACTCGATGGAATAAATTGAACATTAAATGTTGTGCTGTCTTGGATGATCACGTTGTTACCTGTATTTTGAATCACATGCGAAATCCCCTGAAGATTTGAGAACGCACTACTGGAAATAACGTTACTGCCAGTCTCCCCTGCAGTTAATTGGTTATCCGTTAAGGTTGCACCTTGGTTCACATCACTCTTCTGTTCCTGAAGATTTTCTCGCCCTGTAGCATTAGATAGAGCAGCTTCATCTAATATAAGAATATCGTTGCCAGTACCTGCGGCACTAACGGTTGTTGTCGCAGTGATAGAAAGCAACCCAACTAAAACCATAGCTCTTTTTGTATTCGTCATAACTAATTACCTCACCTGTAATATTGTTGCCTTAAATGGCAGCCCTTAATATTTTTAATATTCAGCATTTCAAGCTGACTTGATATTCAATCTTCTAAGCACATGTACACAGTATTCGTGCCAATAATCCTGTAACTCCCGTAAAATAAGGAATTCAGGTTAGTGATTACAATAAAATAAACCCTGCTCAATATATTAACTAAGACACCTTCCCGTCAAGTGTAAGCCTGGGTTTACACTTTTCAGTTCTAACGCATTAGATTCTCAATTAATTCCTACTAGTTCCTTTATGTGCCCGTATTTTTAGGAGATTGTTAAGCATGCTTTACAAAAGGAAACGTAAGTCTTTGCGCTGTAGACAATTCTACAGAGTAGTTCGGTTTAATTAAACGCTGATCTTGTGACGGAACTCGTATCCACTCACTACATTCTGTGAACAGGCTCACAGATACTAGGGATAAATGGAGAGTTAATAGAGATCAAAGGTCTAGCAACAGGAATGTGTACAAAAAAATGAAATCAAAAATCCAAATCACCGACAATGAAAAGCTAAATTACGGCGCTACCAATACCCCGTTTTTTTCTAGCGCGGGTCAAAGAAAAGCGTCTCGTGCGCTCACCGAGTTACTTAATGGCTCATTGAATCTTGTGTATATTACTGGTGGTCTCGGCACCGGCAAAACTCGTTTGCTGAACGACTATGTCTCATCCGTTAATACACACGCAAAAATTGCGGTGCTCAGTGAACGACTAGATTCACCAATGGAATTTTTACATTCTGTTGCGGTGTCTTTTGACGGCATCATTCATGGCGAAACGACTCAAGATCTACACTCTTCGCTGATTGACTTTCTGATCGAACAGCATCAGCAAGAAGAGCAGTTTGTGCTGGCAGTAGACAATGCGCACGAACTGAGTGAGGAAGTGTTCGAGTTGCTGCAATCTCTTTCAGAGCTCGAATCAAGAGATACCCGAATTCTAAATATTGTTTTACTGGCTAGAAACGGTGCAAAAATTAACCGTAAGATACGAGAACTAACCTTCTCAGCAGATCTGTCTGCAATTGCCTGCGAGATCACTCCATTTACCGAGATAGAAACACGTGCTTATATTTCAGAGCAGTTATCTCGCAATATGGAATTTACACGCTTACAACTGACCACTACGGGCGGACGTCGTATTCACTATTACTCTGGTGGCAATCCACTACTGATTAATATTATTACCCATCTCTCAGCCAAGATTGCGCTCAATGCCGAACAACTGCAGATCACTCGCAAAGTAGTCCAGCATGCAATTCGCACTCATCAGTGGGTAAGCATTTCTGAAAGCATCCCAGGTATTCATATAGTCAAAGTGCCGGGCAGTGATGAACGCGGTCAGTATGCGATTCCAAAAGTGATCGTATTTGATGAAAACGAAAAAATTTCAGAGCACGAACTGAGTGAAGACAAAACCTGGATGGGTCGTGATGCGAGTAGTTCGATCCACCTCAACCAGCAGTCAGTCAGTCGCCGCCACGCGCTGATCACTCAAGAGAACGGCAATGTCTGGATTAGCAACCTAAACAGTATTAATGGAACTCAGGTCAATTCAAAACCTGTTTTGAGACGCGTCCTATTGGACGGAGACGTCATACGTGTAGCCAATTTCTTGCTCTTATTTGTCTATGAAGAAGCCGCTCATTCGTCAGGTCATTTAAAAGAAGCATCCCGTTCAGATACCAGTATTATTGAAGAAGATCTCAGCGATGATGTCGACAACTACATTGAACTGCCAACGGCATTAGATGAAGAACCTGTGCCCGCTTATGCGGCAGTTCATCAACGCCCTGGAAAATCACCAAAGTCCAAAGCTTCGCTCATTACCGTCAGTACCATTGCTTCTCTGGGATTGATTACAGGTGCCATCATCATTTCCCAAAATGGCATTGAGAAATTCGACATCAGCTTTCCAAAAGGAGGCAATATTGAAACGACTCCGCCAGAAATCACTGAAATTATTCCGGCTGAAGTCCAAGCTCCGACACAAACCAATGAGATCACCGCTGCCAAGCCTATTGTATTAACTACTCCGTCAAAAGCAGAAACGACTGACGCCACACTCGACACCGGTTTGGCAGGGTTAGCGACCGAGAATGATGTTGCTGTAGAATCCGTCAGCCTTCCCTCAGCTCCGGTAGCTCCTGCGTCTGAAGCGATAGTTGAAGCACCGATGACTCCCACTGCGCCGATTGAGACCATTGCTAAATCCACTGCAGAAGAAGTTGTCCCGATGATCGCACCCGTTCAGGAGATATTTTCTCCAGAAACCTTCGTCGCAGATTCAGACGCTGTCATTACTGACACTCGCTTCGTTGAAGGTGAAAAAGCTGAAGCTGGCTTTAGCGATCTAGTCTTTGCCAGCCCAGCCAGTAACAATCTGTACGTTAAAGATGAGTACAAATTCGACAATTCCGCACTACTCAGTGATCGTAGCTATGATTCTGTCACATTTGACTGGAACGATATTGACCAGCTACTACAACGTGGCCAACAACAGATAGCAAGCTTGAAGCTAACCATTCCAGCTGATGACAATGCTTACGACACCTACAAAACGGTTTTATCCCTGGATTCTGGTAATCAGGAAGCACTGGATGGACTCAATTTTATTGCTGAACGCTATCAGAATCTGGCAATTGCCAGTAAGGATCGGTTCAATTTTGACCATGCGTTAAAGATGTCTAATCGAGGACTCGAAGTCGTTCCCAATCACTCAGGCTTACTCAGCCTTCAAGATGAGTTGGCCGTACTAGCTGCAAATAACCAGAGCCATTCAGTTGCCATTGAGAAGGTTTCTGAGCAAGAACTCAATCAACGCTATAACATCGAAAAAGTGCCTGAAAATGAGCTAAACCAGAACTACAACATCGCTAGAGTTTCCGACAGCGAGATGGATGCGCTTTATTCTGCCAGTGCTACCCCACAATTCATTGAACCACTGCAAGCACCACGCAGCTTTGTCAGTAGTGAAAGTAGTCAGCCCATTTTTGTTAACAATACCGCATCAGTTGAGCCTGTTATCACAGTGAGCACCTATGTGCCTCCGGTTGCAATTGCGCAGCCAACTGTAACAACTCAGTCAGTTGTACCAACACCGCAAGTTGTCGCGACCGTAACGCAACAACCGGTAGCGCAACCAATAGCTATCGCCCCCCAGGTGGCAACAGCTGCGGCTCAAGTATCTGTGCAACCAGCTGCTGCTGTAGCGCAACCAACGGCACCTAAAGTTGCCGTCGCTCCTGCCCCAGCTCCAAAACAGGTGATTCCTACCTATCTAAAACCCGGTTCGAGCAATCAAACAGCAGCCTCGTTGGCACCAAAACCTGCACCGGTTTCAAGTGAGACGATTTTGAATGTTGATCATTTATTGAAAAAAGCTAGTCGCCTGCAATCCATTGGTCACTATACGGGGCCTGCGGGAGAAAATGCGCTGGATACTTACAAACGTATCCTTTCACTCGAGCCTATGAATCCGGATGCACTGATCGGTTTGTTAGATATTGCTGATTACTATCATCGCGAATCTGAAAAGCTCATGCTTCTGGGTGACCCGCTTTCCAGTCTGGCAATGATTGAAGAAGGCTTGAAAGTACGTCCTGATCACAAAGGCCTGCGTCAACTGCAAACCAACGCACAGCTGTTGCTGTCAAAGGAAGGCAAGGAACGAGGCATCGGTAATCAGAGACTCAGTCGGTCTGATCGAAAAGCAGCGAAAGCCAGCCGTCATATTGAAAAGCTCGTCACCGATGCAAGAGATCGCCTCAACGAGAAAGAATATTCCAAAAGTCTCTCGATCATTGAACAAGGCTTAAAGCTGGACCCTGATAACCCTGAGCTAATCTCCATTCGTAGTGATGCATTACACTCACTCGCAAACTTGGAGAAGAAATGGGGTCAGGAACAAAAACTACGAGAGCAAAATCTGGCGCGTCAGCAACGTGTTAAATACGAAGTCAATGAGAAGAAGGCCGAACGCTTGCTCTCCAAAGCACGTAAAGATTATCAACAAGGTAATTATCAAGCTGCGCTCAAATCCGCACGGACAGGTCTGATTGTTATGCCTGAGCACATTGAACTGATCGCTCTACAGCAGAAAATTGAGTCCAGTTGGGATAGAACCACAAGAACACAGGCCAATAAGGCAGTGAGTTCTGTGGTTTCCGGGATTGTTGCCAAAGCGAAGAAAACCCACGCCAGTGGTGATTCTGCGGCAACCATGCGCCTAATTGAGACAGGATTAACGATTGACCCTAGCAATGTTGATCTCAAAGTGCTCAAACTGGAAATAGAGAAAACGCGAGAGATCGAGCTGTTAAAACAACAGGCGAATGCGAAATTGCAGGAACTTGAGAAATTAAAGCAACAAGCGAAATTATCTAAATAATGGTTCTGGAGTAGTCATTTTTAGATAACAAATCAATCTCTAAAAAAGCACAAAAAAGGCCGACTATGACAGTCGGCCTTTTTTTCGTAATGTTAAAAACTTTTTAA
>CAZUAW010000110.1:0-7258 GCA_964618535.1 uncultured Thiotrichales bacterium | reverse complement strand
TGGTAGATCTCCTCGCGATGAACGGGAATTTCCTTTGGCGCGTTTATACCAATCCGTACCTGGTTACCTTTGACACCTAATACAGTAATTGTTACATCATCTCCTATCATGAGGGTTTCCCCTACACGACGCGTTAGAATCAGCATGATTCGACTCCTATTATCCTAAGTTATTATCTAGGCCACCTTTATATGTTGGTGGCTCCAGAATGATTCTCCAGTATAACAAGCCCTCTTGTCGAGTTCATTTCTTTCTAAACCTGTACATCTTCACAGTAACTCTGGATATCTCAACCCAATTCGGTACTGGAACACAGAACTCAGGGGACTTGTATGCTGATCTTTCAAACTTGTTACGAACAACTACGCTACTTCCAGGTTAAACCCTTCATGCAGTGAGCGAACGCCAAGTTCTAAATATTTCTCATCCACTACCACCGAAATCTTGATCTCGGAAGTAGAAATCATCAATATGTTGATACTGTCATCGGCAAGTATGCGAAACATTTGACTGGCAATTCCGGCATGGGATCTCATTCCGACCCCAACCAGTGAAATTTTCACGATATCATCCCGACCGGACACTTCTCCACTGTCGAAGCCGTTCATTAATTTTGTAAGAATCTCCAACGCATTTTCATAATCATTACGATTAATGGTGAAAGTAAAATCAGTGGTGCCATCAACGCCAACATTTTGTACGATCATATCCACTTCGATATTCGCATCCGCAACTGGCCCCAAAATCTGCGAGGCAATACCTGGTGTATCTGGCACCCCTGTCACGGTCAGCTGAGCTTCATCGCGGTTAAAAGCGATGCCTGAGATTCGAGCTTGTTCCACGTTGTCATCCTCTTTGGTAATCAGTGTTCCGATGCCCTCTTCAAAGCTTGAGAGTACGCGCAGAGGGACATCGTATTTGCTGGCAAACTCTACCGAGCGCAGTTGTAAAACCTTGGAACCCAGGCTCGCCATTTCAAGCATTTCTTCAAAGGTAATTCTATCGAGCTTGCGTGCCTCGGCGACGACGCGTGGATCGGTCGTATAAACGCCATCCACATCAGTATAGATTTGGCATTCATCCGCCTTAAGCGCAGCGGCTAATGCCACCGCTGTAGTATCTGACCCACCGCGACCCAGTGTGGTGATATTGCCTTGCTCATCAACACCCTGAAAACCTGCCACAATGACAACATTGCCAGCCTCCAGCTCGGTACGAATTTTCTCGCTGTCTATTTGCCTGATACGTGCCTTATTATGGGATTCATCAGTTTTGATTCGTACCTGAGCACCGGTAAAAGATTTTGCCGGACAGCCAAGGATATTCAGTGCCATTGCCAGCAACGCAATCGTCACCTGCTCTCCCGTTGAAAGCAGCACATCCAGCTCTCGCCCTACGGCACGGCGATTAATTTGTTTGGAAAGTTCGGTCAGGCGATTGGTTTCACCGCTCATCGCAGACACAACGATAATTAAATCATCGCCGCAAGATTTAGCCTTTTTAATTTTTCCAGCAACCGTCTTAATCTTCTCGACCGTACCTATCGAGGTGCCACCATATTTTTGAACAATCAATGACATCAGGTATTTAGCTGGCTCGCTACCCAATCATTTACGGAAGCCAAAGCCTCCGCCAACTTGGCAACATCAGAACCGCCAGCTTGCGCCATGTCCGGGCGACCACCACCTTTCCCACCGACTTGAGTCGCCACAAAATTCACCAGATCACCGGCGCGAATGCGTTTTGTCTCAGCCTTGGTCACGCCTGCAATCAAGCTGATTTTGCCTGCGTTTTCTGAGGCGACTACAATTGCAGCCTGACCGAGTTTATCTTTGAGTTTATCCACGGTATCGCGCAGAGCTTTGGAATCTGCACCATCAATTTTTGCAGCCAGCACTTTGATACCATCAATTTCTACAGCTTGATCAACCAGTGATTCGCCTGCTTGAGCCGCCATGCCAGATTTGAGCTGATCGAGTTCTTTTTCAAGATTGCGTTGATGTTCAATCATCTGCGTCAGACGTGTTGCAACGCTACCGGTATCTGTCTTGAGCAAACCTGCCAGTTGCGACAACTGCTGCTGCTGTGCTCCAATCCAGCTGAGCGCACCATCACCAGTCACAGCTTCAATACGGCGCACGCCTGAGGCGATACCTGATTCTGCAACAATTTTGAACAAACCAATATCCCCTGCCCGCTCAACATGCACACCGCCACATAATTCAGTAGAAAAACCGATATTGACGACACGTACATCATCGCCATATTTTTCACCAAACAGCGCCATAGCACCGGTCTCAATGGCTTTATCCATCGCCATCACCTTGGCGCTGGCAGAAGCATTATTGCGAATTTCTGTATTGACGATGGTTTCGATCTCCAGCGTCTGCTCGGGAGTCATTGGTTCAAAATGCGAAAAATCAAAGCGTAAACGTTGCTCCGTCACCAACGAGCCTTTTTGCTGCACATGCTCACCAAGCACTTGGCGCAAGGCTGCATGCATTAAATGTGTTGCCGAATGATTCAGGACGATTGCACCGCGACGCGCCGAATCCACCTGAGTCGATACGCTGACGCCCGACTGAATCGTACCTTTGCTGACTTGCCCAATATGCAAAAAGGCATTGCCCTGTTTTTGAGTGTCCGCAACAGTGAATTCAAAACCAGCACCGCTAAGGATACCGCTATCACCAATCTGACCACCCGATTCTGCGTAAAAAGTCGTCGTATCCAGCAAAACCGCGCCACTTGCGCCCTCGGACAATTGATCGGCTGACTCAGCATTTTCAAACAGGGATACGATCTGAGCATCACCTTGAGTTTGCTCATAGCCAGTAAATTCGGTTTGTGCATCCGTAGTAATCGCACCACCCGCATCAGTCGCAGAAAAACGGCTCGCTGATCTGGCGCGATTGCGCTGGCCTTCCATCTGCGCTTCAAAAGCCACCATGTCCACTTGAAAACCATGCTCGCGAGCAACATCGGCGGTTAAATCAACCGGAAAGCCATAGGTATCATAGAGCTTAAAAGCAGTTTCACCAGAAATAGTTTTGTCTTTGGCACTGTTAAGCTCCGCCTGCAAAATCCCCATGCCTTTATCGAGCGTCTCTGAAAAACGCTGCTCTTCCTTGGCGAGTACCTTAGCGACCTGATCCGCTGCCTTGGTCAGCTCAGGATACGCCTCACCCATTTCCTGCTCTAAAGGTTTGACCAGCTGATTAAAGAACGGCTGATCACAGCCGAGCTTATGCCCATGGCGCAATGCACGACGAATAATTCTGCGCAGCACATAGCCACGTCCTTCATTAGAAGGCAGCACACCATCAACAATCATAAAGCTGCAAGAGCGAATATGGTCTGCAATAACTTTGAGTGAATTGTGCTTCAGATCAGTTGCGCCCGTCACCTTTGCGGCAGCTTTGAGCAAATGCTGGAATAAGTCGATCTCATAATTACTATGGACGTTTTGCAGCACCGCCACTAAACGCTCCATTCCCATGCCGGTATCAACAGAGGGTTTGGGTAACGGATTGAGTGTTCCCGATGCATCTCGGTCATATTGCATAAAGACCAGATTCCAGATCTCGATGTAACGATCACCGTCTTCTTCCGGCGTACCGGGAGGGCCACCAGGAACATCTTCGCCGTGATCAAAAAAGATCTCGCTGCAAGGCCCACAAGGACCGGTATCACCCATCGACCAAAAATTATCTTTCGCGCCAATACGGCTGAGACGATCAGGAGAAACACCTATTTTATCTATCCAGATATCAGCGGCCTCATCATCCTCTTCAAACACCGTTATCCAGAGTTTTTCAGCGGGTAATTTGCAAATCTCAGTGAGAAACTCCCAAGCGTAGCTAATCGCTTCTTCCTTGAAGTAATCGCCAAAACTGAAGTTGCCGAGCATTTCAAAAAACGTGTGGTGACGCGCGGTATAACCGACATTTTCCAGATCATTGTGTTTACCGCCAGCGCGCACACAGCGCTGCGAAGATACAGCACGCACATAACCGCGATCTTCCTGTCCGAGAAAAGTCTCCTTGAACTGCACCATCCCCGCGTTGGTGAATAACAGCGTCGGATCATTGCCGGGCACCAGCGGGCTGGAAGGCACGACTTTATGACCGCGCTCAGCGAAAAAATTGATGAACGCTTGCCTGATTTCTGCACTACTTTGCATTACTTACTCTTCTTCTACGTATCTGAAAATATTTGATGGATCACATCAAAATCATATCCACGTCGTTGTAAATACCGTGATTGTTTGGCGCGAGCCTGATAATCCTCAGGCCAAGTGCCAAAATGTTTTTGCCGTTGGATTTTGGCAGAATCTAACCAGCTGCCTTGGTAGGGCGATAACGCCTGATCAATGAAGGCCTCATCAACCCCCCGCTGCTGTAGCTCATAGCGGATTTTGACATCCCCATAGCCATTTTCTGCCCGCTGAATCGAAAAACTTTCTGCAAATCGCGCGTTGCTTTGCAGATTTTCTTCTGCCAGCTGCGCCAATGTCAGTTCTATCTCATCAAGCGGATAGTCGCGCTTCGACAGCTTTTGTTCCAGCTCCAAGCGTGAATGCTCACGTCTGGCAAGAAAATCCATCGCCGCCTCACGACAACTTCTAGCAGCCATAATCGATTCGCGTTAGCTTTTCTTAGCCGCTTTTTTAGAAGTATCCAGCGTTGCAATATCTGCATCAACCGCTTCTTCTTCCACTTTTGGCATCAGCTTGGCGCGAATTTTTGCTTCAATCTCTGCAGCCATTTCAGGATGCTCTTTTAAATAGTTACGCACATTCTCTTTACCCTGACCAATGCGCTCACCTTCGTAGCTATACCAGGCACCGGCTTTATCGACGATACCTAGCTTGGAGCCATGATCAATAACCTCGCCCAATAGTGAGATGCCTTCGCCATACAAAATTTCTAACTCTGCTTGTTTGAACGGTGGAGCCATTTTGTTTTTAACGACTTTGACACGAGTTTCATTACCGACAATCTCATCGCCTTTTTTGATTGCGCCGATACGTCGAATATCCAACCGCACGGAAGAGTAAAATTTCAGCGCGTTACCACCCGTAGTGGTCTCTGGAGAACCAAACATCACACCAATTTTCATCCGAATCTGGTTGATGAAAATCACCATCGTATTGGAACGTTTAATATTGCCCGTCAATTTACGCAATGCCTGAGACATTAGCCGCGCCTGCAATCCAACATGTGATTGACCCATTTCGCCTTCAATTTCTGCTTTTGGGGTTAATGCCGCAACCGAATCGACAATAACCACGTCAACCGCAGCAGAGCGAACCAGCATATCGACAATCTCGAGCGCTTGCTCACCCGTATCCGGCTGAGATACCAGCAACTCATCCACATCGACGCCAATTTTAGCGGCATATTGAGGATCCAGCGCATGCTCCGCATCAACAAATGCAGCGACACCGCCTTGTTTTTGAGCCTCAGCAACAACCTGTAACGTCAGCGTGGTTTTACCCGAAGATTCTGGTCCGTAAATTTCCACCACTCGGCCTTTGGGTAAACCACCAATACCAAGTGCCACATCCAAACCCAGTGATCCCGTGGAAATAGACGTAATATCTGTAGATGCGCTGGCATCGCCCATACGCATGACAGTGCCTTTACCAAACTGACGTTCAATCTGTGTCAGTGCTGCTGCCAGGGCTTTTTTTCTATTATCGTCCACGGAATACCTCGGTTAGTATTAATTTAAGCTCGCGATTATCCCATAGCACGCACCGCTCATCCAATCCTTTAGCGGTGTAAATTTTGATAGAGTACCCGCCTTCAATTATTTATCACCAATGCTATGTCTCCTGTCTATACCGATATTTGCTTCAACTTTACCCACAGCGCATTTCGAAAGGACGAAGCGGAGGTTTTGGCACGCGCTGTTGAAGCGGGTGTGACTCAACTCATAGTGACCGGTTCAAGCATTGAGGAAAGTCGTCAAGGCATCGCGCTGGCGGAGAAATATCCGCAACATTTATGGGCGACTGCCGGCGTCCATCCACATCTTGCTAGTGAGTGGAATGCGCAGAGCAAGGCTGATGTTATCGAGATGGCAAAACATGAAAAAGCCGTCGCCATTGGTGAATGTGGGCTGGATTTTAACCGCGACTTTTCACCTCGAGAGAAGCAAAAATATGCCTTTGAAGCGCAGCTGGAGCTGGCAGCAGAACTGGAACTGCCCGCCTTTATGCATGAGCGAGATGCCCACGATGAATTTATGCGGATTTTAGAGCGCTACCGCGACGATTTAACCGCTGCAGTAATCCACTGTTTTACCGGTGAGAAAAGTCAGCTGGAAAATTATCTGGCGCTGGATTTATATGTTGGCATCACTGGATGGATCTGTGACGAGCGCCGAGGTCACCATTTGCATGAGATTGTCACGCTGATTCCCGACAATCGTTTATTGATTGAAACTGATGCGCCGTATTTATTGCCACGTGATCTCTCCCCAAAACCGAAAGAGCGCCGCAATGAACCGGCCTTTTTACCCCATATTTGTCGAGCCATCGCCCAACACAGAAACACTGAAGAAGCAGAATTAGCCCAGCTAAGTACTGCCAATGCAGCCAACTTTTTCAAACTGAGTCAACACTAAGTAAAGAGGTAAACAATCATCGTATTCCACTATCTGTCTCCAAGCGATTTATCTTACAAAGATCAGCGGTTTATTGCGTATATTACCATTACCTTAAACCCTACAGATCATAGGTTTTACACTATAAGTATCTGATTAATATAGTTTTATATTCGGTCAACAATTGTTAATCCGAGCCGCATTTATCCACCATCAACTTCCGTTCGTCTGCATCTTCTATCGGCATTTAGGTTTCTATCTTAAACTCTCTTTTGTCAACGGATGACAGATTTCGAGCCTTACGAAATTGACATGGATGTCATTTTTTTCGTCTGCTCCCCAATAATAAAAAAGTACGAATTCAGTCCTACCACAGCAAGCTCATTAGCATCTTTTAACATTCTACTAAAGGAATCAGAGGGCTAACTCATGCTATACAAAAATCACATCTTTTGCCGTATTGGCAATACTCGCTATCAACGTTTGGATTATTGGTTTTTATCTCGCAAAAGTCACTGTTGGGACTTAACCGCTTCGATCAATTGCTCGCCGGTAACCGGTTGCTGCAAACAAATATCGATTTTAAAGACTTCTAACCCGGATATTTCATGAATTTCATGCGCCCTCGCTTGTCTATTGATTCCAC
>CAZUAW010000109.1:0-7296 GCA_964618535.1 uncultured Thiotrichales bacterium | reverse complement strand
CTTTCTTTATGCAGGCGGGTAGTCGCGCCTTGACCGGCAATTGCAACAATCGGTGGTGTAGACCATTTTTCAGAGTTTGGTGGTACTTTTGAAACGATTGCTGTACTTGCTTGATTACGATGATTGAAGGCGTTCCGATGCGTAGCAGGAAATTAAAAAAGTGACAAATAATCTCTGGTTTGTTGATGAATGTTTTCGCTACGCCAAAGATCACTAATCACCGCGAGCATATCTGCCCCGTGCCGCGTTAAGTTGGCTGCATTATTTAATGTAATGCCGCCGATAGCGCAGGCGGGGGTGGGTTGCTCTCGCCAGCTTTCCAGTAGCTCTGGGGAGGCGGGGACAGCTTCCGGTTTTGTTGGTGATGCGAAAAAGCTGCCGAATGCGACATAACTTGCACCCTGATGTTGTGCATCGAATGCGAGTGGCAGGGAGTTGTAGCAGGATACGCCAACAATGGCTTGCTTGCCGAGCTGTTGGCGCGCTAGATGAATGCTGGGGTCATCACGCCCAAGGTGAACGCCATCGGCGTGGATGATTTTCGCCAGCTCGATATTATCGTTGATGATCAGCTGTGCTGCGTATTGGTGGCACAGTTTGCGGAGTGTCTTTGCTTGCGTGA
Organism: uncultured Thiotrichales bacterium; assembly: GCA_964618535.1. Classification (GTDB taxonomy): domain Bacteria; phylum Pseudomonadota; class Gammaproteobacteria; order UWMA-0217; family UWMA-0217; genus HyVt-560. The sequence continues at coordinate 6,674 of CAZUAW010000109.1, read as the reverse complement.
GCAGGAGATTCGCATCAGCATTTTTATTGCGATATTGCAGTAGGCGTAAACCGGCATCGAGTGCCGATTCGACCTGTTTAAACAGTAGGCCGCTGTCGTTGGCGGAACAATCGGTAATTGCGTACAGCCCCGATAATTGCTCAGTATTTGATGTGCCTTGCATTCAGGTTTCTGACTCACTCACCCAAAACAGGCGATTGGGAATTTTCTGTCCCATGCCGAGGTGCGTTGCATTTTTTAGTGCCTGCCAGGTGTATTTCTGTGCTGCCTCAACGGCTGAAACCGGCGCTTGTCCATGCGCGATTAACGCGGCGATAGAGGATGCTAAAGTGCAGCCAGAACCGTGATATTCGCCCTCAAGCCGATCCCAATTATAGGCTTTGATTTTGCGTGAATCGCCGTAGAGTGTATTGGTGACCTGCGGTGTTTTACGATGCGTGCCGGTGACTAGCACATAGTCACAACCGTGCGAGAGTAATCCCATTGCCGCTGCATCGAGCGTGTCACCACCGCGTATCAATGCGGTTGCCTCATTGCTGTTGGGGGTCATGATGGTTGTCAGCGGGACGATCAGTTCGAGCAACGCTTCGGTCGTCGATTCATTTGCCAGCGTGGCGCCACCACCGGCGCTTAGCACTGGATCTACAATGACAGGAATGCTCGGATAATCCGAAAGAATGGTGGCGATGGTTTCCACAGTTTCTACATTCGGCAATAACCCAATTTTGAACGCATGTACCGGCATATCTTCCAACACCGCGCGGGCTTGCTCGATAATTAGCGTGGCATCAATCGGAATCACGCCGAGTACATCGGTGGTTGTTTGTACGGTCAGGCAGGAGGCGACTGGTGTGGTGTGACAGCCCATGCTGGCGATGGCTTCGATATCGGCTTGTAGTCCCGCGCCGCCCGTTGGGTCAAGACCAGAAAATGCCATGACGACCGGTGGTACTTGAGTCATTGATAGATCGTGCATCATTTTACAACGTTACACTACATCCCTTTGAACTGCCCGAGTTGTGGTGAGGACAGCTGAAGGATTAAAAGGTGGATTTAGCCGCAACCACAGCCTGTTTTACAAGAATGACCACTACTCTTTGATTCACTTTTGGGTTGAGCCGCGGTGCTTTCTGTAAGGTTCTTTTTACTGCCGGATTTAAAATCAGTTTCGTACCAACCGCTGCCGCTCAAACGAAACCCAACCGCTGAAATCATTTTGCTGAGGGTCGCTTCTCCGCATTCAGGGCAATCAACCAGAGGGTTGTCCGCCATTTTTTGTATCGCTTCCAGCTGGTGATCACAGGCATTGCATTGGTATTCGTAAATTGGCATGGTTGCTTCTCAATAGATGATTGTCGGATTATAGCGCTTTTTTTTAATATCGTCTTTCCCTAATATGGGGCTGCACTAAGCTACTTCAATGCCTGAACCCTGCCAACAAATTGGAATAATCCACTCCCCGTTCAAACAGAAGTTCGGTATTCCGCGCCAGGCGGGATTGATTGCCGAGGCATCTGGTTTTGTAGAGTTATTACCGCCTTACAATCAGCCTGAGGCTTTGACGGGGCTGGAAGAATTCTCCCATGTTTGGTTGCTGTGGCAGGCAAATACCATTAATCGAGATGGCTGGAAGCCAACGGTTCGCCCACCTCGGCTTGGCGGTAATCAACGCGTTGGGGTATTTGCCAGTCGATCCATTTTTCGTCCTAATGCCATTGGTCAATCGTTAGTCAGCCTCGGTGATATTGTCACTACTCAGCAACGCTGTGGTTTTAATGTTTCGGGGCTAGATATTCTTGATGGCACACCATTAATCGATATCAAACCCTATTTGCCCTGGGCGGATGCACTTGATGATGCGGTGGGAGGGTTTGCGCATGATAAACCTGAGAGTCAGCTTAAGGTACGAGTTGCGCAAGAGGCGGTTGCGCAGCTTGAATTGCTACGCGAGCGTGATCCACAAATGATGCGTTTGATCGAGCGGGTCATAGAGCAAGATCCCCGGCCAGCTTTTCATCAGTCTGATCGTCAGTATGGCATCAGTATCGGAGAGTACGACGTGACTTTCCGGTGTATAGAATTGATTGCGTATATTACTTCCGTGGCTCAAATGGATGAAAAAGGATAAACGGCCTTTTTTTGGCGATGAGCATCTGAAGGTTTTACCAAGAACAGGAGTAGGATGTTACACCATGTTGAGAAGCAGAAACTTGATGACTTCTCACTAACCCTACCCAACGGAGATGCACGTGGATTCAGGTCGATGCAAGGTAATTAGTTTCTTTCTTAGCTCGTTGTATCGTGTCACTGCCTTCGCTGGTTTACTTTCGATCTTCCTGCTAGGTGACGTTAAAATATCTGCCCTGATCATGGGGTTGGCGTTTGCATTGTTTGCGGGTTCCTACTACGTCGAAGCGATGATGTGCAAAATCTCTCTTAGAGAAACCAAAAATCCCAATCGGAAGGCAACAGCAGAATATCAGAGACTAGCTCAGCATATTGAGTCAACGCGTCGGCGCTAAAATCTAATTAATTAACCTGCCTCTTAATAATTCGCTCGTAAGTCACCACTTCAAACGCATACTTATTTTTATCATCGGCAGGATGATTTTGTCGTTGTTTAATTTCCCACTCCTGCAAATTAATGTCAGGGAAAAACGTATCTCCATCTATCACTTCTGCATTTACGTGTGATAAATAAATTGTTTCTGCTTTGCCCCAAAATAATTTGTATAACTGCGCGCCGCCAATCACCATAATTTCTGTAACGTCACCTGCTGCCTTAATGGCTTGTTCAGGGCTATTAACCACAACGGCATCTTTAGCTAAATAATTTTTATCGCGTGTAACAATAATATTAGTGCGACTAGGAAGCGCGCCTGCGGGAAGTGATTCCCAGGTTTTTCTGCCCATGATAATGGGTTTTCCCAGCGTGGTTTTTTTAAAAAAAGCAAAGTCAGCTGGGAGTCGCCAGGGGATGCCTCCCTCTCGACCAATGACATTATTTTGGTCAACTGCGGCAATTAATGAAATAGAAGCCTTCACACTGAAAAAGGATAGGCAATCGGTTCGTGGAATTGATATCCGCTGACCTCAAAATCATCCATCGTTACCCAGGTTTCCAAATCTTTAAGGGTTTTAATATCGGGATTGATGGTTAGCTGTGGTGATGGAAATGGCTCACGCTTAAGTTGCACATCGCGCATTAGTTCCAGTTGATCTTCATAAATATGTGCGTTCACTATTTTATGATAGGCCTGTCCGGGTTGCTTACCAGTAATCTGCGCGATGATTTTAAGCAATGTAAAAACTTGAATTTGATTAAAGTTTTGTCCCAGCGGCACATCACAAGATCGCTGCGATGAAGTTAAATATAACGTATCTCCGAGCAGGGAAAAAGTATGCGTGTGCATGCAGGGTCGTAAACAGCCCAGATGAAATTCCCCTGGGTTATAAAAGCTGAGTATCTCTCCGCGATCATCAATGCCTTTGGATAAATTAACGACAATTTTTTTCAGCTGATCAACGCTGCCGCTATCGGGTTTTGCCCAGCCGCGTCCTTGCACGCCATAGACGCGACCCATGTCATCTTCGCCTTGGCGGTGCGGATTATTGAGCCAGTCAGGGTTTTGATTGGCATTAGCATCCCAGGTTTTGGTGCCAAGTGCGCGAAAATCAGCGGCATTGCTGTAGCCACGTAAATAGCCGATTAATTCCGCAATTGCCGATTTCCAATAACTTTTTCTGGTGGTAACCAGGGGGAGTTGATTGCCAGCAACATCGTATTGCATGTCGGCATTAATGACGGTTAAGCAGCGTTTGCCAGTGCGTTTATTTTCGATCCAGTGACCGTCATCAACAATGCGCTGACAGAGTTCGAGATATTGCTTCATGTTGCAGTGACGGGAACGGGGTTGCGTCTTGACCAGAGTAAAATGACGATGCCCGCGAGGACCATTGGTGCGGATAATATCTGCCCCATCGTCGCCCAATCTAGTGCCACAAATCCGAGATGCGCATCTGGTTCACGGAAAAATTCGATAGCAAAGCGGAACACGCCGTAGCCGATTAAAAACCATCCAGAAACAGCGCCAAGACGACGAGGTTTAGAAGAATAAATCCACAGGCAAAGGAATAATAAAAGCCCTTCGGCAGCAGCCTCATAGAGTTGTGAGGGATGCCTTGCTAGCATATCGACGTGTGGGAAAACCATCCCCCAGTCTGTGCCTGTGGGGCGTCCCCAAAGCTCACCATTAATAAAATTACCAACTCGGCCTGTCATTAATCCTATGGGTACCATTGGCGCACCAAAATCAGCGATGTGGAAAAATGTCGTGCCAATTTTCCTGGCGAATAATCCCATCGCAATGAACACGCCGATCATCCCACCATGAAAACTCATACCGCCTTCCCAAACACGCAATGCTGAGAGTGGGTCAGCAATTACATCGCCAAGCCCGTAGAACAACAGGTAGCCAATTCGACCGCCAAGAATGACGCCCAGCGCAACGTAAAAAAGCATATCGCTGACTTCTTCGGGCGCAATATCGTAATCAGCGCGCTTTTTGGCGCGCCAGCTGCCAAGCGCCCAAAAGGCTGCAAAACCAGCAAGATAGGTGAGTCCGTACCAGTGAATTTTTAATGGGCCGAGTGATAGCGCAACAGGGTCGATCGAGGGATAAGTAAGCATATTCAGAGTATACCGAGAGTTATTGAATATTTTAACCAGGAAAAACGGTTTGCTTGGAGCATCATAATCTGACCGAGTTTTTATTCAAATCTGTGTCACCGGAGACTAATGTGATGGTAGCCACAGAGGCAAGCATTATAGGTCGGTGATGCGAAGCGCTATCTCACATAACATTAATTAAAATCGATATTTTGGTGGATTATGTCAAGAATGGCGTTAAAGCTCTTTCTAATGTCCTGATAAAGTGCTACTTTCGGCGAATTATGTCAAATATTGAACTTAAAGGAGAAGGTGATGTTAGTTGAATTTAGCGTGGCTAATTACCGTTCGTTACATGAGCGCCAGACCCTAAGTCTGGCAAAAGCCAAAGGCGATGAGTTGGAAAATACCAACACCTTTGAAATTCAAGCGGCAGCAAAATTTGAACTGCTTAGATCTGCTGCTATTTATGGCCCCAATGCGGGAGGTAAATCAAACTTCTTACGAGCGCTGGCGGTAATGAGGAGTATTGTGCTCGATTCCGCGTCTGGTCAGCGTGGAGATGCACTTCCGGTTACGCCTTTTCGTTTAAGTAAAATTTCTGCGGATGCTCCCAGCGAATTTGAGGTAACTTTTATCGTTAACCAAATTCGCTACCAATACGGGTTCTCAGCGACCGAGGATCGTATCCACCAAGAATGGCTCTTCGCCTATCCCAAAGGACGCCCTCAACGCTGGTTTGGGCGGGAATGGGAAGAGGAAAAGCAAGCCTACGAGTGGACGCTGGGAAGCAGTCTACAAGGTGAAAAACAGCTTTGGCAAAAATCGACCCGTGACAATGCATTGTTTTTGTCAACTGCGGTACAGCTGAATAGCCAACAGCTTCAGCCGATCTATGATTGGTTCGGAAACACAACGATTAAGGTGGGAGATGACTACTGGGGTGTCGAGTTAATTAAGGAACCTTACGAAGATGAGGAGAAAACGAAGTTGCTGGATTTTTTACGTGCAGCAGATTTGGGAATCGAAGATGTCATTATGAAAGAATTCTCATATGAAATTGAGGGCTTAGGGAATCACAAAAGCCTTGATATCAAAACAGTCCACAAAGGCATGGATGGAGAATTGGTTAACTTTGATATCGATGATGAATCTGAAGGCACGCAAAAACTATTCTCCTTTGCCATTCCCTGGATGGATAGCCTCGCTCATGGGCATGTTTTGGTGATCGACGAATTACACGACAACCTGCATCCCAGGCTTGTGCAGTTTCTAGTGGAGTTGTTCCACAACGACGAGAGTAATCCCAACAATGCCCAGCTAATCTTCACGACACACGAAACCTCAATTCTCAATCAGGAGGTTTTTCGCCGTGACCAGATCTGGTTCTGTGAGAAAGATGAGCACCAAGCCAGTACACTGTATCCACTGACTGATTTCAGTCCCCGTAAAGGGCGTGAGAATCTGGAACTGGCTTATCTCTCAGGCCGCTATGGCGCACTACCCTATGTCAGGCCGTTGAGGAAGGCGGGCTAGTGGGTAGTGACAATCTATTCCATCGGCGAAAGGCGAGATCAGCTCATCAGCTGGCCAGGCGTAAGGCCAAACGATCTCCTTATGCCAAGGTATTGACTGTCAGTGAAGGTGAAAAAACCGAACCCAATTATTTTAATAGCCTAAAAGATTATTATGGTCTCAATAGCGCCAATGTAGAAGTGACTGGAGATTGCGGGTCTGACCCGCGTAGCATTCTAACGTTAGCCAAGCAGCGTTACCGTGAAGCCAAAGATGCAGGTGATTCTTTCGATAAAGTCTATTGCGTGTTCGATAAAGACAACCATACAACCTACAACGAGGCTATTGATCAAATCAGCCGTGCCACACCGAAGAATACTTACATAGCTACAACCTCCGTTCCCTGTTTTGAGTACTGGTTGCTACTGCATTACAACTACACGACAAGATCTTACGAGTCATTGCCGGGAAATAGTGCCTGCAACCAAGT
>CAZUAW010000108.1:0-7394 GCA_964618535.1 uncultured Thiotrichales bacterium | reverse complement strand
ATTCTCAAAGCCATGGACGTTGGCGCTGGAGATGAGGTGATACTGCCAGCGTACACCTGCGTGGTTGTTCCCAATGCAGTGCTTTATTTGGGCGCAACACCCATCTATGTGGATATTGATCCTGATACCTACAATCTTGATGTTTCAAAACTAGAAGATGCCATCACGGAGAAAACCAAAGTCATTGTTTGTCAAAACACCTACGGATTAGCCCCTGACCTCAATGCCATTACAGCTATTGCACGCCAAAGGGGAATCTACACCGTTGAGGACAGTGCGCATGGTATGGGCGGGCGGTATCAAGGGAAGCCCAACGGCTTGATGACAGATGCGGCGTTTTTTTCCACTCAATGGAACAAAGCATTTTCCACTGGAATTGGCGGCTTCGCCGTTGCAAATTCTCCTGAAATAAAAACCGAGTTGAAACGATTGGAGAGTGAAGCGACTACGCCATCATTCCTAAATGTTACCAATTTGCAGCTCCTTTATTGGGTACGACAATACCTAGTGATTGATTTTACTTATTATAGCTTTGTTGGAGTCTATCGCTTTCTGAGTAAACATAACCTCGTGATCGGTTCATCTAATGGCGAAGAGATTACCTCCATCCAGCAGCCCGCAGGCTATTTTAAATCTTTCAGTTGGGTTCAGGCTAGAAAAGGCATTAAAACGCTGTTAAAACTGGATGATATTCTAGAAAACAGAAAGCAGGCTGCAAGCGAATATTCAAAGTTACTAGCAAGCTATGGCAAGAAAATTCAGGATACACGGGAGCACGAACATAGTTATTTACAATACCCCGTTTTGGTCAGTAACCGATCTGAGTTTGTAAAGTTAGCAGTATCTGAGCGAGTACCTGTTGGTGACTGGTTTAACTCGCCTCTTCATCCCGTTCAAGAGAATCTGGCGTCGTGGGGGTTGGATAGAGCCAATTTTCCCGTGTCAGATTATGTATCAAAACATGTTGTTAACCTCTCGACTGAATTGTCAAAGGTACCCAGAACGCTTGAGTTTATTAAAACTAATATCGACAGGATTATCTAGGTGTGTTGACTCAGATCAGACAACTTGAGAATAAGGGGACAGTAAACAGTCCTCATATCGTGAATCAAGAGACGGTTAATCAGGAAAAGGTTGTGATTGAGCATGACTTGCTGCTGCGACCCATCAACGCCGACGATCTGGATGCGGTGGTCACGTTGTTCAAACACGAATACGGTCATCATCAATTGGTCACCATCGAGAATTTCCGCTGGCAGCTATTTGAACATCCGCAGCAACCACCAATAGCCTGGGTCGCCTGGCATCGTGGAGATGATCGGCCTGTTGCCTATTACCAACTGCTGACACAAAGTTTTGTCCATCAAAGCAAGACGTTTCTATCCGCGTACTCTTTGAACACACTGGTGGATAAAGACTATCGAAAGTGTTTCTGGCGTGATCAAAACACTAAGAAGTTTGTCTCACTTTTTCCAGCGCTGGCCAATTTGGCTTACCAGCAGGCTCTCTCCCGGGGCGTGTCGTTTATCACGGCTCTGCCCAATGAGAACTCAAAAAGGGGTTTTTTTGACACACTGGGTTTTGAAAAACTGATTAGTCTTGATTTAATGGTTCATCCCGGGCGTCCGGGGGATGTGCTGCGCCGGTACTTGAATCATGGGATATTAGGGAAATTGAGCGCACCACTGGCTAATCTTTCGGCACGGTTAATGTTCCATTCTATCCGTTTCTCCGGGAGACTTTTGAACACTTCAGTACAGCTGAAACCGCTTGGCGTAGAGCATTTGCAGGTTATGGCAAGGTTGACTCAGTGGTATCGTCCAGATGACATTACTCAGCCACGAAGCCCCGAATATCTTCGCTGGCGGTATTTCGATAGTCCGCAAAAATATACTCTTTTTGGTATCTTCAACCAGGCGGGCGATCTGATGGCCTGGTTGGCGATCATCGCTTTGCAAAAAGGTAGCGAAAAAACCGGTTACTATCCGGTAGGTATCATCACAGATATTGCTTATCAGGATGATCAACAGGGATTGAGTCAGGCAAAGAGGCTAGTTGCCCATGTTTGTCGGGATCAGACGAAAAATGCGGGGCTTGTGATGATCCTGGCACTACGTAATCCTGCAATGAGAAGTCGATCACCTTTTAGTCGGCGATTTTTTTTTACTATGCCCGCAAAGCTCAGCGGAAGAGAATTGAACTTTGGCATCAAGCGTCTTTCCGATGAAGTTCCTGAATCACTGGTGACAGCTGGAAACTGGCGACTCACATTCTCTGATTTTGATGTTGCCTGATGGGTGAAGGAACGTGCATGGAATAATTTGGATCGCATACCGTCCATATATGGACATAAATAACTATGCGCCTATTGCGATCATTGAATCTGAAACAAAAATCCTGCGTTATAGATTGCTCAACTTATTCCATGCTCGTTCCTAAGTGCCCGAAACCCTATCGCCCTAATTCCCAAGGATAAAAATACTGAAATGAATGAACAAAAGTTAAAACTGGCCTTCGCGCAAGCGCTGGGCATTGATGAGTCTGCCATTGTTGATGAGCTTGCCTACCAATCCATTCCCCAATGGGATTCCGTTGCACACATGTCGCTGATCGCGGCACTTGAGGATGACTTTGATGTCATGCTGGAAACCAATGAGGTGATTGATATGAGCAGTGTCGCTAAAGCCAAAGAAATTCTCTCCAGATATGAAATTGAGTTCGCTTAAAAACAAAATCGTTCTGATTACAGGTGGAACTCGAGGCATTGGCTGGGCAACGGCTCGCAAGTTTGCTGAACTAGGTGCAACCGTCCTGATTGCCGGCTTTTCTGATCGTGACAAACTTGATGCGCGTGTTCTAGAGTTAACCAATACCTATGGCGTGAAAGCTGCGGGGTATCTGTTTGATATTTCCGATCAGGCTGGGGTTCAGCAATGCTTTCAGGATATTTTCAAGTGCTTCAAGAGACTGGATGTGTTGGTGAATAACGCGGGTATTCTGGATGACCGGCTGCTGGGCATGATTCAGCCGCAGGATGTTTCCAAGACCCTCGAAGTGAATGTCTCCGGCACAATTTATTGTCTGCAAGCGGCTGCAAGATTGATGGGGCGAAAACCGGCAGGTGGCTCCATCATTAATCTATCGTCGATCATTGGTCGATGTGGCAATGAGGGGCAGGTCGTCTATGCGGCTAGTAAGGCCGCAGTTATCGGGATCACCAGATCAGCGGCAAAAGAACTGGCAGAAAAAAATATTCGCGTCAATGCGGTTGCGCCCGGATTTATTGAAACTGACATGATCAAAAATATTCCAGAAGAAATTTACAATCAGCGTATGCAGAGCATCAAGATGAAACGAATTGGCAAACCAGCAGATGTTGCCAATGCGATACTCTTTCTGGCCTCCGATGAGGCTGGGTATATCACGGGGCAAACCCTCGGTGTGGACGGTGGAATGCTAATCTGATGTTTTGGATGCTGGAAAAACAACCGAAGGAGAACATCGCTTATTGTGATGCCGATTCTGGTCACGATATCACCTATGCCGCGCTGCGGGCATTGAGTGATCCGCTTGTCGCTGGTTTGAAATCAGAGGGAAAAAAACTCGCTTTCGTCATTGCGGACAACAGCTTTTCCAGTGTGCTGGTGTATTTATCCATGCTGCGTTCGGGGCAGGCTGTGTGTATGCTCGATGCAAAGATGGATCGCTCGCTACTGAAGAATCTAGTTACGCGTTATTCACCTGAAATCATCTGGGATAGCCAGGGATCGCCAGAGAAATATGTCTCCACGGGGTCGGTTGAAACCTACGCGGGCGAACAGTTTCTGATTCAGGATGCCACCGCAGCGCCGGTTCACCAGGATTTGGGGTTATTGCTATCAACCTCTGGCAGCACGGGTAGCCCAAAACTTGTGCGCCTTTCCTACGATAATTTACACAGTAACACCCAGTCGATTGTTGAATACCTCGCCCTGCAAGCGACAGACCGAGGCATCACGACACTGCCGCTATCCTACTCATTTGGACTATCGTTGATTCATACCCATTTACTCGCGGCTGCCAGTATGGTTACAACCCGCGAGTCAATCATTAGCCGAAGCTTTTGGGATACCGTTAAGGCAAAGGGTTGTACCTCAATTTCCGGTGTTCCCTGGACCTATGAAACCTTGTTAAAACTACGTTTTGGCTCAATGGATCTCCCCGCGTTGAAGACGTTGACGCAAGCCGGAGGAGCCTTGTCGGCCAGGCTGCAAGCGCAGTTTCATCAAATAGCCAGGGACAAGAGCCTTGAGTTTTTTATCATGTATGGACAAACAGAGGCGACTGCCAGAATTGCTTATGTGCCTGAGGCACAACTCGCGGACAAAATTGGATCCATCGGTGTCAGTATTCCTGGCGGTAAATTGACTTTGACGGATGTTGATCCTGATACCGGTCATGGAGAGCTTCGCTATCAGGGTGAGAATGTCATGATGGGCTATGCCAGCAGTCGCGAGGATTTAAGCAAAGAGGATGAATTGCGCGGCATACTTTATACGGGCGATATTGCACGCCAAGATAATGATGGATTCTTTTACATTGTCGGCAGAAAAAAACGCTTTATTAAAATCTTTGGTCTGCGAGTTAACCTCGATGAGTTACAGGAGACCTTGTCTTCCCGGCTCGACAGCGGGATTGTTTGTGTAGGTAGAGACGACCTATTGCTGATTTTGGTTGAGTCAAACAGTAGAGAAACTGCTGACGAGGCTAAAAAGCTCGTGATTGACTTGTATGCCTTTCACCATAGCGCCGTTCGGGCTGACACGATTGACTCCATCCCGAGAAATGCAGCCGGGAAAATCCAGTATGCAGATCTGACGGCTCGATTTCTACAATGAATGTTGTCGATCAGTTATTTGAAGCACCGCAATATTCTATGCCGCAGGCGGAGAAAGAACGGCTGATTCTGCAAGCGACGACATCGCTGACCCAATGGCACCAAAAGAAATGCGAACCTTACGCTCGGGTGCTGAATAATCTTTATAGTGGTGCTCCAGCCAACGGTGTTTCGAAACTGGAAGCACTTCCTTATCTCCCTGTTCGTTTGTTCAAAGAACTGAATCTGCAAAGTATCGCTGATGAGCAAATTGTAAAAACCCTGACATCCAGCGGCACAAGCCATAACGGCTTATCCAGAATTGTACTGGATGATGAAACAGCACAACGCCAGCGGCGTGCACTGGCAACGATCATGACTTCTTTTCTTGGCTCAAAAAGATTGCCGATGATTTTTATCGACACCAAAGATGTGTTTAAAGATCGCGCTGCCTTCAGTGCCAGAGGCGCGGGTTTACTCGGCATGGCAAATTTTGGGCGCAAGCACTTCTACGCGCTCGACAAGGATATGCAGCTGGATCATGAAGGTCTGCATGAATTTATGGAAACCTGGGCGGGTCAGGATGTTCTGATCTTCGGTTTTACCTTTATGATCTGGCAGTATCTCTACGGCAATTTCCAGAAAACGGGTAAAAAAGTGGCCCTGGGAGAAAACTCTATTTTAATTCACAGCGGTGGCTGGAAAGCGCTGCTGGATCAAGCAGTATCTGGTGAGGTGTTTAAATCAGAGTTAAAAAAAATCTTTGGTCTGACGCGCATCCACGATTTTTACGGCATGGTCGAGCAAGTAGGCAGTGTCTATATGCAATGCGAGCAAGGGCATCTGCATGCGCCAAATTTTTCAGACATTCTGGTGCGCAGCTTTCACGATTGGGAAACGCTGCCCGTGGGTGAGCAAGGGATCATTCAAACCATCAGTGTATTACCAACCAGCTACCCAGGTCATTCGTTATTGACCGAAGATCTGGGCACCATTATAGGTGTTGATGATTGTCCATGTGGCAGAAAGGGAAAATACTTTCGAGTTGATGGGCGAATTCCAAAATCCGAATTGCGTGGATGCAGTGATACCCATGCCCAGGTTGCTTGAGAAGGAGGGCACCGTAGGGTGTCATTTCCGAACCCGTGCGGCGATCCACACTAAAGGATTTCCAGCATGAACGTCAACCAGCTCATTCCCGCGAAGATCAGTTGCCCCGTTGATGAATTGATTTCAGATGAATTTTGCTCGCAGCAATGCCAGCCAGCATTTGATACATTGAGCCGAAAATTTTTGGCAGAATTGTCGACTATATTGACCAGAGATCACCAGCTCAGAGCTTGGCCAGAGCTTGTGGCGCTGGGTTTTTGGTTGCGTGATGCACATCTTGGAAAAATCGTTTCAGATTTTCGCAACGGTATGCATGACGATCTTGTTGTGGTGCCAAGAGGTATCGCATTTCACGTCACGCCCGCAAATGTGGATACCATTTTTGTGTATTCCTGGGTTATTTCCTTGCTCGCTGGAAATATCAATATTGTCCGCGTCTCTCAACGGCGATCAGAACAAATTCTGATGCTTATCGACAGGCTGAATAGATTGTTCGCAAAAGCAAAATATTTAGCACTGCGCGAGCGAAACATTTTTTTGTCCTATGGGCACGAACAGGCGATCAACCAGTATTTATCCGGGGTAGCGGATATGCGGGTGTTGTGGGGGGGAGATGCAACGATTAATCTTCTCAGATCGCAACCTTCAAAGCCAACGGCGAAGGACATTACTTTTGCCGACAAAATTTCATTTGCAATCATTTCTGCGGCGGAATTTTTATCTGCTGATAGCCAGCAGAAAACCGAGCTTGCACAAGCATTTTATAATGATGCTTACAGCTTCGATCAGATGGCTTGTTCATCACCTCGTTCTGTTTTATTTATCGGTAACAGTGTCGATTGCTTACAAGCCAGTGAAGCTTTCTGGCTGATGTTCCGCCGTGTGCTAGAGCAACGTGGGCATCAAGATGATATTGCGGCAGCAATGAACAAACTCGTGTCTGTGTACCATCGTGCGGCATCATCAGATGAATTAATCCAGGTAAGCAAAGGTCGCAGTGGCGATCCCACAGTGATTGTTCACGGTGAGGGTTCTGCTCGCCAGATTATAGAGGGTCCAGGTCAAGGTTTCTTCGTTGAACAGCATCTATCTTCACTTGAGGATGTGGCTGACTATTGCCCTGAGAATGCGCAAACTATGGCATATTTTGGTTTCGACAAGCCGGTTTTGAGAAAAGTCGCGGTAAATATGGGTACCAGAAGCATCGACAGAATCGTACCCATTGGCAGTGCGTTGGATTTTTCAGTGAATTGGGATGGCTACTCCTTGTTATATGAGTTCACCAAAACCTTCTCTGTTAAGTAGAGCGCAATAGCTTGCGTATTGCGCCGTAGGCGTTCGGGAATATAACAAAACTTTGTTATGCGAAGAGTATAGGGCATCTCTAAAAATGTAAGCACCCCAAAAACCATGAATAGCCCCTTTTTTA
>CAZUAW010000107.1:4963-7429 GCA_964618535.1 uncultured Thiotrichales bacterium | reverse complement strand
CTAGTTTAAAATTAAGCGTTGATTTTAATGGTCTCAAAACTGTGATCCAATTTACCGTCTGCGTATTCTTTCCACGGGTCAATCTGAGCAGGTTTTTGTGAAGCAAGAAATCGCTCATGCAATACTTTTCTCTGCTCGGGAGTTTCAAGCTGATCCTTCACTTTTTGTAAGCCGATACGCTCAACCCAGGGGGCGGTTCGTTCTAAATAATGAGCATCTTCACGATAAAGCTGGGAGAACGCGCCACACCATTCGAGCACTTCTTCTTCAGTTTCTACCTTGGTGAGAAAGTCGGTAACACGTACTTTAATACCGCCGTTGCCGCCGATGTGAAGCTCGTAACCTGAGTCTACACAAACCACACCAAAGTCTTTAATGGTTGCTTCTGCGCAATTACGTGGGCAACCAGAAACGGCCAGTTTGTATTTATGTGGCATCCACGAACCCCAGGTGAGTTCTTCGAGTTTTACACCCAGTCCGGTGGAGTCTTGTGTGCCCATTCTGCACCAGCTATCACCCACACAAGTTTTACAAGTACGCATTGCTTTGCCATAAGCGTGTCCGGATACAAAGCCTGCGTTAGATAAATCAGCCCACATTCCAGGGAGTTTTTCTTTTTGAATGCCGAACATGTCAATGCGTTGTCCGCCCGTGACTTTCATTTCTGCAACTTCAAATTTATCCGCGATGTCGGCAATTGAGCGCAATTGGTCTGGTGTACACATGCCGCCAAACATTCTGGGAACAACAGAATAAGAGCCGTCTTTTTGAATATTTCCGTGAGCACGCTCATTAATAAAGCGCGACTGTGGGTCATTGTAGTTGGGGTATTCGCAAAGCAAATAATAATTCAGAGAGGTTCTGCAAGCCTGACACCCATCAGGGGTTTTCCAATCCAGTTCCTGGCGAATTACCTGCTGCGTCTTCCAGCTATTTTCACGCAGCGCGGCACGGACTTCATCGTGAGTGAATTCGGTACAGCCGCACATGGGTTTTTTGCTCGGTGCTTCTGAATAATCGCCACCCAGCGTGTGCGCCAGAATCGACTCTACCAAGCCGGTGCAAGAGCCGCAGGAGGAAGATGCCTTGGTGTGCGAGCGTACATCTTCGAGCGTGAAAAGCTTTTTCGCAGTGATGGCTTGAACGATTTCGCCTTTATTGACACCGTTGCAACCGCAGATTTCGGCAGAGTCAGCCATTGCCGCCACGCGGGTTTCATCACCATGCCCGGCGTCGCCCAAATGCGCCTGACCAAATAACACGGTGTTGCGAAAATCGGCAATACTGGTGCCATCTTTCATCATTTGGAAATACCAAGTGCCGTCAATGGTATCGCCATATAAGACTGCGCCTTGAATGACGTTGTCTTTTAAAATCAGCTTTTTATAGTTGCCGTTAGCGACATCGTGAAAGAGTAATTCGTCGGTATCGTCATCGCCGTGAAAATCACCGGCGGAGAATAAATCAATGCCAGTCACTTTGAGCATGGTTGAAGTCACCGTGCCTTCATAGCGTGCGTAGCCCAGTTCAGCCAGGTGATTTGCAGCCACTTTGGCTTGTTCAAATAATGGTGCAACCAGGCCATAGACCATGCCGCGATGCTGAACGCATTCTCCAATCGCATAAATGTTGGGGTCGAACGTTTGCATCGTGTCGCTAACGACAATGCCGCGCTCACAATGTAAGCCAGAAGATTGTGCCAGCTCTATATTGGGTTTGATTCCAGCAGCCATCACCACCAGATCAGCGTCGATTTCTGAGCCGTCGCTAAATTGCAGCCCGGTGACGCGTTCACCGCCAAGGATTTCTTGGGTGGCGTGATCCATGAGGAATTTCATGCCTTTTTCTTCCAGCGAGTCACGCAGCATTTTTGCCGCAGGCTCATCCAGCTGACGTTCCATCAAGGTGCTCATTAGATGCACCACGGTAACGTCCATGCCTTGCTTCATCAGGCCGTTTGCTGCCTCAAGTCCCAGCAGACCACCGCCTATGACGACCGCTTTTTTATACTGTTCAGCAGTCTCGATCATGCTGTCAACGTCTTTGATATCCCGAAAACCGATAACGCCGTACTTATCCGCGCCGGGAATCGGTAATATAAATGGCAGTGAACCGGTAGCGATAATCAGTCGATCATAGTCCACCTCGGTGCCGTCCTCGGCAACTACTTGTTTTTTGCCGCGACGTATTTCGACAACCTTTTTACCTTTTTCCAGTGTAATGCCGTTGTCGGTATACCACTGCTCATCATTGAGCATAATCTCATCGATGGTTTTCTCATTCGCTAGCACGGGGGACAACATGATGCGGTTGTAGTTGCCATAAGGCTCTTCACCGAAGACCGTAATATTATATTTTTCAGAATCAAGCTTTAGCACCTCTTCCAGCGTGCGAACACCTGCCATGCCATTGCCGATCAAAACCAGATTTTGTTTCATTAGAGTCACCACTATGTCCAATTCGATT
>CAZUAW010000107.1:0-4863 GCA_964618535.1 uncultured Thiotrichales bacterium | reverse complement strand
GTCTTTGCTTTTAGAAGATTTAGTATTCAAAACGGAGCTTTTCATGCCTGAACGATTCAACCTGTTTAATCTGCGTAAGCACAACATCAGGATTTTGCACTACACCTGGTTTGCGTTTTTCATGACCTTCGTTGTCTGGTTGAGCCTCGGGCCAATGATGCCGTTTATTCGTGAAGCGCTCGGGTTATCGATTCAGCAAGCCAAAGTGCTGCTTATCCTCAATGTGGCGATGACGATTCCAGCGAGGATTATCGTTGGTATGTTGGTGGATAAGCACGGTCCGCGCATTATGTTCAGTAGCATTCTGATTCTAGGTGGCTTGGTCAGCATTGGATTTGCATGGTCTGATAGCTATGAACAACTCGCGTTAATGCGGTTTTTATCTGGCTTTATCGGCGCGGGTTTTGTGGTCGGCATTCGCATGATTGGCGAGTGGTTTCCTGCTCGGCAAACAGGTCTTGCGCAAGGTATTTACGGTGGCTGGGGTAATTTCGGTTCGGCTGGCGCAGCATTAACATTGCCCTTTATTGCAGTCTCTCTTGGCGGCGATGATGGCTGGCGCTATGCCATCACTATCGCTTCGATTGCGGCGATTGCCTATGGTGCTATTTACTACTTTCTTGTCAGTAATACGCCTAAAGGCTCAACCTACTTTAAACCTAAAAAGACGGGTGCGATGGAGGTCAGCAGTGGTTTCGACCTATTCCTTTATATCGTTATGAATATCCCGCTGTATTTTGCGTTGGCTGTCCTGACGTGGAAACTATCTCCAACTAAAATGGGACTCATTGGCGATACGGCAAGTTATATTATTTATGCGTCTCTCTGCCTGTTGTTTTTATTTCAAACTTGGAAAATCTGGCAGATTAATAGGCATATTCTAAAAACGCCGGTCCCTGAATTTGATCGCTATAAATTTAAGCAAGTAGCGATTCTGGACTGGGCTTATCTGGTTACTTTTGGTACTGAGCTGGCGGTAGTTTCAATGCTGGCGATGTTCTACGTTTCATGGTTTGAAATCCCTAAAGTCTCGGCCGCATTACTGGCTGGAATCTATCCTTTTATCAACCTGTTTGCTCGCCCTGGTGGTGGATGGTTGAGTGATAAATTTGGCCGAAAGCTCACATTGGTCATCGTCTTTGCCGGAATTACCGGAGCCTTTCTTATGCTTGGCCAAGTTAATAAAGGCTGGCCGGTGGAACTGGTTGTGGGGATGACTATTATTGGTGGTATTTTTTCTAAAGCAGGGTCCGGTGCGGTCTATGCTATGGTGCCGTTGATCAAGCGACGCATGACGGGACAAATTGCCGGCATGGCAGGCGCATTTGGTAATGTTGGTGCGGTGATTTTTCTAACCACCAACTCGCTTGTCAGTTACGATCAATTCTTTTTGTTTATCGGCATCGTTTCCGGTTTCGTATTTTTACTCATCCTGTTCTTTCTTGAAGAACCCGCAAGTAAAATTACTGAAATTAACGAGGACGGAACGGTGCAAGTAATCGAAGTTAAATAGTACTCTACAAAGTGACAATAATTGCATGCCATCAAATCTGACTATTTCACTCGGGCAAAGTACCGACAAAGGAATTAAAGCCGAAAATGAAGATTCGTTGGGAGCGATTATTCCAGACGATGAACAGCTGGAGCATAAAGGCATTGCCATAGCGATAGCCGATGGCATGAGTGGTTGTGACGCTGGCAAGGAAGCCAGTGAAATGAGCGTCCGAATGTTCCTTGATGACTATTACTCTACAGCGGATTCATGGACGGTAAAAAAAGCAGTCGTTAAAGTCATGACTGCGATGAATCAATGGTTATACAGCCAGGGACAAAGAAATTACGATTCTGGCAAAGGCATGGTTACCACCTTTAGTGCCTGTGTGCTTAAATCGCAAACGATGCATTTATTTCATGTTGGTGATAGTCGAATTTATCGCTTGCGTGACAATGATTTTGTACAGCTGACGCAGGATCACCGCATACAGGTTAGTAAAAACACCGAATATTTAAGCCGAGCACTCGGAATTGATATTAATCTAAATATCGATTACCGCACCACGCCAATGGAGGTGGGTGATATCTATTTTCTCAGTACTGACGGAGTGCATGATTTTCTTAATGATGCACGTCTTCGAGCGCTGATTCAAAGCAATAAAACAGACTTTCAAAAAGCCTCGGAAGAAATTGTAGGAGCAGCAAAGGAAAAAGGCAGTGATGATAATTTAAGCTGCCAGGTATTTTCTATTGTCGCGCTACCTGAGGCAGATAAAGATGAGTTTTATGAAAAAATAACCCGCCTGCCTTTCCCGCCGGAGCTCAAAGAAGATTGCATACTGGATGGTTATAAAATAATAAGAGAATTGAACGCTACTTCTCGCAGCCAGGTCTATCTTGCTCAAGACACCCTGGCGGATGATTTTCAAAAAGTCGTGATTAAAACGCCTTCGGTAAATTATGAAGATGATCCTGGGTATATTGATTTATTCCTTCAGGAAGAGTGGGTTGGCAAGCGTTTAAATTCGCCGCATTTAATTAAAACTCTGGGAGAAAATCGCAAAAAAACACTGCTCTATACCGTGGTTGAATACATTCAGGGGCAAACGCTAAAACAGTGGATGGTTGATAACCCTCAGGCAAGCATTATTCAGGTACGTGCCACTCTAGATCAAATAGCGCGTGGTTTACGCTGTATGCACCGCATGGAAATGATTCATCAAGACTTAAAGCCGGATAACGTACTTATTGATAAAAACAATACCGTAAAAATTATTGATTTTGGCTCTACCAAAATAGCAGGACTTGCAGAAGTGACTTCGGTAATTGAGCGGCAGAATATTGTTGGGACTGCCAGTTATTCTGCCCCTGAATATTTTCAGGGTCATCCCGGTACTCGGCGTTCAGATATTTTTTCGCTTGGCGTAATTGCTTATGAAATGTTCACTGGAAAACTGCCCTATGGGGAAATTTCCTCGGAAAAAGCAGCGAAAAAGAAATTTAAATACATCTCTGCAAGAACCCATAATCCCACCGTGCCCGAGTGGATAGATAGCGCACTAAAAAAAGCTACGAGTCCAGACCCAGAGAAACGTTATAGCTTGCTGTCAGAGTTTGTCGCCGATCTGGCTAAACCCAATAATTCTTTGCTGAACAAACCAAAACAGCCTTTGATGGAACGCAATCCATCTATATTCTGGCAGGCAATCGCATTAATTGAGTTGGTTGTGATCGGCTTTTTGGTTTTTCTAGACTGATTTCTACCCCTGCTTCCGGTGTACAATGCCGCTATGCAGTTTCAGTTTACAAAAATGCACGGTATCGGCAATGACTTTGTCGTAATCGATTGTATTAACCAGCAAATCAGTTTGTCGGCAGAGCAGGCACGATTGATTGCGGACCGCCGCTATGGCGTTGGCTGCGACCAGATATTGCTGGTTGAAGCGCCTCGCTCAGATGATGTCGCTTTTGGTTATCGTATCCTCAATGCCGATGGCAGTGAAGTGAATCAATGTGGCAACGGCGCACGTTGCTTCGCTCGTTTTGTGGTTGATCAGCAACTCACCGATGCGGCTGAAATTGCTGTAGAAACGGCCTCTGGTGTGCTGGTTTTAAGTTTGCTTGCGGATGGTCAGGTGAAAGTGAATATGGGTGTTCCTGAGCTTGAGCCAGCAAAAATCCCGTTTGATGCGCCGCAATATCAAAATAGTTATTCGTTGGATGTGGAAGGAGAGCCGGTCTCATTGTGTGCTGTTTCGATGGGTAACCCTCATGCCGTGCTGCTGGTGGATGATGCGGATTCTGCAGCGGTTGAAATTTTGGGCGCAAAGCTCGAAAGTCACCCTGCATTTCCTCAGCGAGTGAACGTCGGTTTTATGCAGGTCGTAAACGATCACCACATCCGCTTGCGCGTGTTTGAGCGCGGCGCGGGAGAAACGCTAGCTTGTGGCAGTGGTGCTTGTGCGGCGGTGGTTGCCGGGCGATTGCTTAATCAACTTTCAGAACAGGTAAAGGTTGACCTGCCAGGTGGACAGCTTATGATCGAATGGTCGGGAGAGGGTTCACCTGTCACTATGACCGGACCTGTAGCAACAGTCTTTAAAGGGAGCATGGAAATATGACATCATCACAAGCCGCCAAGGCTAAATCGGCACTCTCAGAAGAAGATGTGAGCGATTTTTTGCGTGCAACGCCCGATTTTTTTCAACGCCATGAAGCGTTATTGACGCAGCTGCAAATCCAACATGAGGGACGCGGTGCTATTTCGCTGGTCGAGCGTCAAATTGATCTGTTGCGTGATCGCAACCAGAAGTTGGAAGGAAAATTACTCTCCCTGATCGAAACAGCAAGAAACAACGAATCTGTTAGTTTAAAGCTGCATAGATTCTCTCAAGCGTTGATTGGCACCGAAAGTATTGAAGATGTGATTTCGACCACGCATGATCAATTGCGCAATGAATTCAAAACCGAACGCGTCAATGTTGGCTTGTTTAAAGATTTTACCAATGAGTTCGCCAGTGAAATTAGTCTGAAAGCGGTCAATGAATCATTCCCAAAGCTATTTAAATCACGCCGACCTTACAGCGGTATTCTGGATTGGGCGCAGGCTGAATTGCTGTTTGGTGATAACGCGAAGCGTGTCAGCTCCGCTGCGATAATTCCGCTCAATGGAACCGGCCCAATCGGGTTTCTGGCGTTGGGCAGTGAGAATAAGGATCGGTTTCATTATGGCATGGGGATTTTATTTCTTGCGCAACTGGGTGATCTAGTAGGTTGTGCGCTGCTGCATCATCAACGATTGGCGAGATCTTAGCATCTAGCCCGAATATTTCATGAATTACACGAGTTCTCGCTTATCTATTGATTCCA